>JBARSJ010000308.1:0-2232 GCA_049644685.1 Anaerolineales bacterium | reverse complement strand
CTGTACAAGAAACAACGCCTGGGATTTCCGCGGCAATTCAATTGGAAAATCGCGGTCTGGAACAAAGATCAATTCATGTTCTTTTGCCAAACCGACCGTTAAAAATTTATCCTCAATACTGTGGTTTTTCACAACTTTAACGGCTCGGCTGAGCTGGCCTTTCCCGCCGTCAACAATAAGCAAATCCGGTAAGATACCAAACGCCGGATCAATTTTTTTACCGACCTCATCGGTTTCCTGCACCGCTTGCCAGCGCTTGAAGCGGCGCGAAAGAACCTCTTCCATACTGGCAAAATCATCCGGCCCTGTGACAGATTTAATGTTAAATCGCCGATAAAGCTTTTTGTTAGGCACCCCTTTCTCGAAAACGACCATGCTGCCCACTGCGGCTGTGCCCTGGATATTCGAGATATCATAGCACTCGATCCGGTTTGGCGGTTCTGCCAGCTTTAGCTCTTGCTGAAGTTGAGTTAATGCTTCGCTCTGCCGGTGCTCATTAGCTTCCCATTGTGCCTTCAAAGCCTGGAGTGTATCGATGGCATTTTCTGAAGCCATGCGTACCAACTCCCGGCGTTTTCCACGCTGTGGAATTTTGAAAAAGACTTTCTTTCCGCTTCGCTGATGATTCAGCCATTGCTGGATAATTACCGCTTCTTCAATTTCATTGGGCAGTAGAATTTCCTGCGGGATTGAGCTCGACTCTGAATAAAACTGGGTGATGAAGTGTTCCAGGATTTCACCGTTGTTCTCATCTTCGGTTCCCTCAAGGATGAAGTATTCTCTACCAATTAATCGGCCGTGGCGGATGAAAAAAACCTGTATGCAGGAATCACCATCATCCCTTGCGAGCGCGATTACATCTGAATTCATTTTATGATTTGAGATGATCTTTTGTCGCTCCACCACGTGTTCGATTGCATTGATCTGGTCACGTACCAGTGCCGCTCTTTCAAAGTCCATCACCCCTGAATGCGCCTGCATTTTGGTTTTCAACCGGGAAAGAATCGGGTCTGTGTGCCCTTCAAGGAAGCGGCATAAATCATTAATCATCCCGCGGTATTCATCTCGATTTATCCTGCCGATACAGGGAGCTGTGCATAACTTGATGTCAAAATACAAACATGCTCGTGGGTCTTCACCAGTGATCAACCGATCGCAAGTTCTGTATGGGAAGATTTTGCGCAGCAGATCCAGCGTTTGATGAACTGCCCATACGGATGTATACGGACCATAATATCGAGATCCTTTTAATATCCGATTGCGTGTTACAGTAACCTTTGGAAAAGGATCTTCCCAGTGAACTCTAATGAAAGGATAGCGTTTATCATCTTTTAGTCGGACGTTGTACTGCGGTTTATGTTTCTTGATGAGGTTCATTTCCAGTATCAGTGCTTCCAATTCTGAATCCACGATGATCCAGCCGATATCTGCCACATTGCAAAGCATGCGGCGAGTTTTCCTGTTGTGGTTGGCGCTTTTATGGAAATAGGACCGAACACGGCTGCGAAGGTTTACCGCTTTTCCAACATAAAGAATCCTGCCATCTTTATCCTTCATTAGATAAACCCCTGGTTTCACAGGCAGCGTATTCAAAATTCCCTGCAAACGATCTGAGATTTCAGGCATGCGCATATTTTAACATCTGCATGAATATGAAAAGAGTTAAAACCAGGTGATGGGTGAATGATACAATTTCCCCGATTTCAGGAGAACATTTTGAATATTTATTTTTCTTGTTCCATAACCGGCGGAAGGAACCAACAGCAAATTTATGCTGAAGTTGTAAAGTTTTTAATTGACGAAGGGCACGACGTGCCAACAGCCCATCTGGCGTCTGAGGACGTTATCGATAAAGAGATCACTGCAGACGCTCCTACTGTTTACAAGCGGGATATCGGATGGGTGCGGGATTGTGATGCGCTAGTTGCAGAAGTCAGCACACCTTCCCACGGCGTAGGGTATGAAATCGCAGCAGCATTGTATGAAGGAAAGCCGGTTTTGTGCTGTTATGAAAAAAGTTACACTGTGTCTAAAATGATTTTAGGTAATAACGAATCAGAGATTCAAGTTTTTGGCTATTCGTCTATCAAGGATTTAAAAAATGAGATAATACGGTTCCTAAGCAAATTGGGATAAACCGATAAAAATCATCATCCGCTTGTGACATCTGTTAGTCACCAAAAAGAAAATTTCCGATTATGATTTAATTGGTGGCAGTGAGTTCTTCAATAA
>JBARSJ010000307.1:0-15453 GCA_049644685.1 Anaerolineales bacterium | reverse complement strand
ATATAGCATTAATCATGATATTGCCAGCGCTGATTGGGCCCTGGCAGATTGCACCGCCTGCCATGGAGAACAGTCCCGGGTAACTCAATCCATCAAACTGGCTTCTTACCTGCCGGGGAATACGCTTCCAAAATTTGTGGGGGGCAGCGATCTTAACCTTACCGGAGAACTTCAGCAAACCGAGAACGGGGCATTGTTCTACAATCCATCAACCGATGGGGAAAACCTATATATTTTCGGTCACAACAATCTGCCCTGGATCGATTGGTTGGGGTTGGGCTTGTTCTCTGTTGTCGTTCTTGGCGTAATGGTTCATGGCGGATTGAGGATATATTTCACCAGCCGGAAATCCTCTGAAGGAAAATTGACTGAAAAAGTATATATGTACGGAACGTATGAACGTTTATGGCATTGGCTGCAAACGGCTGCGATCGTCCTTCTTCTGCTAACGGGTTTGGTCATTCACAAACCGTCCAGTTTCGGATTCCTGTACTACAGGAATGTGGTATCAATCCATAATATTCTGGCAGCAATCCTGGCAATCAATGCGAGTTTATCATTGTTTTACCACCTGGCAAGCGGAGAGATCCGGCAATATATTCCCAGACCGCGTGGATTCTTTGATCGTACATTCTCCCAAGCCATGTACTATCTTCGTGGTATCTACAAAGGCGAAAACCATCCCTTCGAAAAAACCACAGAGAAGAAGCTAAATCCGCTGCAGCAAATCACCTATATTGGATTATTAAATGTTCTTCTACCTCTTCAGGGAATCACAGGGATCCTGATGTGGGGTGTCCAACGCTGGCCTTCTATCGCCTCGAGTTTGGGCGGCTTACCGATTCTGGCACCTGCCCATACCATGATCGCCTGGTTATTTGCAGCCTTCATCGTACTTCATGTCTACTTGATCACAACCGGGCATACACCTTTGTCCAGCATTGAGGCGATGATTAATGGCTGGGAGGAAATTGAGGTATAAACACCGCCAGAACACTTGAGATTTCCAGGAAATTTTTTTCCTAAGAATATATTTACTCAGCAGGAAATTGAAAATTACAAAAAGAGGGAACATATGGCAGAGAATCCACCTCAAAAATCAAACAAGTTTCAAATAAAAAATCTCTTTAATCGGCAATCTCAACCCTACGCAAACCCCTACCTCGGTGGTGTCTTGTTGGGGTTGGTATTGTTTGCATCCTATTTCCTCACCGGCAACGGACTGGGTGCCTCTGCGGGTATGAGCCGCTTTGCCGCCTTTATTGAAGATTTAATTGCACCCGGGCATATTGACCAGGTCCCATACTTGATCAAAATGGCCGGTGGTCAGCTCAACCCCCTGGACAGTTGGCTTGTTATGGTGACGGGAGGAGTGATCATCGGTGGTTTTGTATCTGGCGTGATCCACGGCAGGACCAAATTTGAGACTAACAAAGGCCCCAACATCTCCAATCAAACCCGCTGGCTGTTTGCGTTCCTGGGAGGAATACTGTTCACCTACGGAGCCCGTTTGGCCAGGGGCTGCACTTCCGGTCAGGCGTTATCCGGCGGTGCAACTCTATCTGCCGGAAGCTGGGTAGTGATGTTTTCAATCTTTGGCGGCGCCTATGCACTGGCATACTTCGTCCGCAGACTCTGGAATTAAAGGAGACAACTATGATACCTTTTCCCCTTCATTTAGAATCTCTTCTGGGCAAACCGCTCATGTACCTTGTTTTCCTGCTGATTGGCTTTTTATTCGGCTACGTGCTGGAAATCTCCGGCTTTAACCATTCACCTTCCCTGGCTGCCCAGTTTTATTTTAAGAGTCTCCGCGTCTTTAAAGTGTTTTTTACCGCAATCGTAGTCGGCATGCTGCTCATCTTTGCCAGCTCTGCTATCGGTCTGCTAGATTACAACTTAATCTGGGTTAACCCCACTTATCTCTGGTCCGGCATAGTCGGTGGATTAATTATGGGAGCCGGTTTTATTATTGGGGGCTTTTGTCCTGGCACATCGCTCGTTGCCCTGGCAACCTTAAAGATTGACGGAATCTTTTTTGTTCTTGGCGGTTTAGTGGGTGTCTTTCTCTTTGGTGAAACGGTTGATCTTTATAAATACTTTTTTAATGGCAGTTACTTCGGGCGACTCACTCTCATGGATGTCTTTAACTTACCAACCGGAATCGTTGTCATCCTGGTAACTTTAATGGCAGTATTTATGCTGTGGGGCGGTGAGCAGCTAGAGAAAATCTACGGCGGCAAAGATCCCAAAAAAGCGCCAAAAGCCCGCTATTACGGAGCTGGTGTTTTAGTCATTCTGGCAGTTGCGATCGCCCTTATAGGGCAGCCAACAACAAGTGACCGCTGGGCTCGACTCGCACCTCTCAGGAATTCAGATCTTACAAATCGAGAAGTATATATCGATCCCGGAGAATTACTGGATACATTCCATGACCATAAACTCAACCTAATCATGATAGATGTCCGGGATGAAGCTGACTACAATCTCTTCCATCTTTTAGATGCCGAAAATATTCTGCCTTTGGATATACCAGACTTCATTGATGAATTTATCGCCCAGCCGGCGAATACAGTTTTTGTGGTGATGAGCAATGATGAAAAACATGCTACCGAAGTATGGAAAATGATGACTTCCCAAGCAGTTCCTAATGTATATATCCTCAGCGGAGGCATCAATAATTGGTTGGATACTTTTGCCACACCTTATGAGCAGGGATTTTGTGGAAATGTAAAAACTGCTGAGGAAGAAGAATTACATTATGAATTTGATGCTGCTCTGGGATCAAATTGTCCTGCAGCCTATCCGGATCATGAAAAATATGATCTGGAATATGAGAAAAAGATTGAACTTGACTTAAAGCGTGCCCCAGTCGGTGGGGGATGCGGTTAGTCTAAGTTAAATTAAATGTAAGAGCCCTCTCTACACCAGGACGAGGGCTTTTTTTTATCCTTTATGGAAATCTGCGGTTACACATCCAACAATGCGTCTATTTCACCCCGAATCGCGTTAAGGTCCTCCAGCCCGAGGTAAACGATCGCATATCTTATATAGGCTACCAAATCCATCTCTTTTAATCCAGCGATGACAATATCTCCTACAACCCGGGATGAAACTTCGATTTCTCCCATCGCCTGAAGATCTGATTCTACATCTCCAACCAGTCTTTCAATATCAGCGGCAGATACCGGGCGTTTATCACAACTAATCTGGATACCCCGAGTAAGTTTATGCCTATTAAATTCTTCTCGTGTTCCATCTTGTTTAATAATCAGGGGAGTATCGAGGATTGCCCGTTCGTAAGTACTGAAGCGCTGCTGGCAATTTAAGCACAATCTGCGTCGCCTTGTACCGCCACGTCTATCATGTGAGGTATCCAGCACCCTGGAATCATCATCTTTGCAATAAGGACATTTCATGTCTTATCTACCCAAATCCAATAAATCAACAACTAGACTTGATTTTAGCATACAACCCCTCGCGTCACTAGGAAAAAATGGATCGGATTTATCACATAACAAAAACCAGCAATTTAGAATCACCTTATTAAAGCAGTTCTCCTGCTGGAAATCCAGCAGGAGAACTTGACCAGACAACATCCAACCCTACCAGGAGGAGGCCAGATTAGGGTGGACTTACCCGTGTATAGTTATCCAAGGACCAACTTGGACCCAATCTATATAAATATTGTTCCAAACGATCTATCCCTTTACCGGTTGCGATTCCGATTCCGTAAAAATGTGGGAATATCTAAATTCTCAGTATTGAAAGAACGAGGAACAAATTCTAGTTCCTGCTCAACCTGGACACCTTCTTCAACAGAAGATCCCGGTCTTTTGCGCCGAGTAGATCTTTCCATGATATTGCGAGGCATGCCTGTTGTTTCGAATCCAGTCGCAATTACTGTGATGCGGAATTTTTCGTCCATCGATGGATCGATGACCGCACCGAAGATTAGATTTACTTCCGGATGGGCAGTTTCCTTGATAATCGCAGCTGCCTGGTTGACCTCAAAGAGCGAGAGATTCGGACCACCGGTGACGTTAAACAAAATTCCCCGGGCACCATCAATGGTGATATCCAGCAAATCGCTGGACATGGCTTGTTCAGCGGCTTCCCGAGCTCGATCTTCACCAGTTGCCTCTCCTACCGCCATCAGGGCTGCTCCACCTTCAGACATAATCGAGCGGACATCGGCAAAGTCAAGATTGATCAAACCGGGAATAGTGATCAATTCTGAGATTCCTTGAATTCCCTGTCTCAACACGTCATCAGCAACCATAAATGCTTTCTGGAGGCTGGCTTTTTTATCAACAATCTGCAGCAGCCGGTCATTAGGAATGACGATTAGCGTATCAACCTGATCCTTCAGGAGTGAAATACCCTGATCGGCTGTCTGCATTCGCTGCGTGCCTTCAAATGTAAACGGCCGGGTAACAACCCCGATCGTTAAAGCGCCAATCTCTCTCGCAGCCTGAGCTACAATTGGAGATGCGCCGGTTCCGGTCCCACCACCGATGCCGGCTGTGATGAAGACCATGTCTGCGCCCTTTAAAATGCTGTAAAGATCGTCAGCAGATTCTTCTGCTGCACTCCGTCCAACACCAGGATCACCCCCAGAACCCAATCCGCGGGTAAGTTTATCTCCCACACGGACTTGTACCGGCGCTTTGGAATGCAGTAGAGCCTGAGCGTCTGTATTAACAGCGATAAATTCAACACCTGTAAGCCCGGCACTTATCATCCGGTCTACGGCATTGCATCCACCTCCGCCAACACCAACAACTTTTATTCTTGCAAATGATTCTGTTTCTTTGATGGGGTCCATAGTTATCTCCTCTGTCTTAAACCTGCGTTTGTTGTGTGGTCATTGTTTAAGGAAGCAAACGCCTGAGAAAGTCAATTACTTTACTCCAGCTGACTGTTTCATCATACATCTGCTTCCGGTAGCTGTCTTTTTCATATGATATTGTGTTCATTAACACCGTCCATTCTAATAAACCAACACTTGTTGAGTATGCGGGATCATGAAGCTGATCTGTCATTCCCAGTAAGTTTTCCGGCTGGGCTACCCGGACCGGAAAATTGAACATCTTCCGCGCAAATTGGCTGATACCGGGCAGTGAACTCGTTCCACCTGTTAAAACCATTCCCGCTGGTAGTAATCCATCATAACCAGAACGTTTGATCTCCTGGATCACATAGCTGAACATCTCTTCTACGCGAGCCTCAATTATTAGCGCTAACTTCCGTTTACTATATTCTGTTTCTGCATCATCACCAAAGGGACGAATATGAAATACTTCGTCTTCTGGAATTTCAGATTTCATGGCATGTCCATGCTGAATTTTAACTTTTTCTGCCTGGTCAAGCGCCAAGCTTAATCCATGAGTGATGTCGGAGGTTATATGATTTCCTCCAATTGCCATCACCATCGTATGCCAGACATCCCCATTTATATAAATCGCTAAATCGGTTGTTCCACCGCCGATATCACAAACTACAACTCCCATTTCCCGCTCAGTTTCTGTTAATACTGCTTCTGCTGATGCGAGGGGATTGAGAACAAAAGCTTCCACCTCAGCACCCGCGGCGTTCACACACTGCTCCAGGTTATCAAGGGATGTGGAAGCTGCGGTAATGATATGGGCTTCAACTTCTAAACGATATCCATGCATGCCAATCGGTTTGTGAATGCCATCTTGACCATCGACGCTGAATCCGCGCTGGATGACATGAACAATATCCCGATTGTGGGGAATAGAAACAGCTTTGGCGGCATCCAATGCCCGGAAGACATCATGCTGATCGATCACGCCGCCTGTGACACCACTCGCGCCGTGACTGTTCACAGACGAAACATGAGATCCTGCCAGACTAACCTGTGCCGATGTAATCTCCAAACCAGAAGTCCTTTCTGCTTTGTCGATAGATCGCTTGATAGCTTTGCTGGTTGCCTCTACATCAACAACAGCACCTTTCCGCATCCCACGTGAAGGTTCTATACCAACACCAAGGATCCGGAATTTATTTTCCGCCTCCACCCTGGCTACCAGGGTGCAGATTTTTGTTGTACCTACATCAATGCCTACAATGATCGGCGCATCCTGCGTGCTCATGGTTCCATCCTGAAATAAGGTGAATCCAAAAACTCAATATTAATAATTGCGGGGGTAATTCTCTTCCCCTCTAAATAATCAACCATGGATTGATATACATTCATCTTCTTTTCCACGTTGTCATCATTAAACCCAAAATATACAACCCAGCCTCTTGCATCCTGCCACCCCAAACCATGCTCCGCGGTATAAATCATATCCACTTGTTCCGGCAAATAATCATCCAGGGTAGCTACTGTTCTTACAATCCGCGGATCAACAAATCGATCATCAACCGTTGGCGGCAATATAACCGATCTGACTTGAGCAACATCAAGACCTTCGTCATGGGGTTCAAACGCCACCCCGTTCTCATCTACCCATCTCACATGACCATCCCAATTCCAGGCCAGAACTGGGTTCCGTTCTTCTAATGAAATGCTGACGTTTGATGGCCAGGTGACCTGCACATCCACTTCAGATAAACCAGGATATGTGAGCTGCAGATCTTTTTTGATTCTCTCTGGATTAATGAAAAATATCGACGATCCAGTTATATTTATTGCCTGGGAGATATCTCCTTCGGTAAAACGTTCCAAGCCCTGCACTTGAATTCCGTTTACCTGGAATAGGCCATTATTAGTCAATAGTATCAATCCCAACAGCAGGCTAACTGATACCACGCCTGATAACAGCCGCCATTTATTACTTACTGCTGGCATAGCCGGCAGCCGGATTTCTGCCCCCGGTGAGGACAGAGGGACATCAACCCGCCGCCTGGGCACTGGCCTGTTATCTAGAGCAGCTGTATTAACCCCAATCTCACTCCGGGAGAGAACAGGAGGCATTCTGCGCGAAGGCACGCTGGAAGATAAGCGGGAAGTCCCTTGAGTTCTCCTCGTCTGGGGGGATTTCCTGCTCCCAATACCCTGTTCTTCTCGAATCCGGTGTACTCTACTCATCATTCTGCCTTAGGCATTAAACTCATACTTTCTTATTAACTGATCTTTCTCCTGTTTCCTTTCCAGGGCGAGGAGGATTAATTCATCAATCAAATCTGTATATGTCAACCCGCTTGCTTCCCATAATTTCGGATACATACTAATCGGAGTAAAACCCGGTATAGTGTTTATTTCATTTAAGAAGATATTTCCGTTTTCTTTATCCAGCAAGAAGTCAACCCGGGCCATTCCAGCGCAGTCAATTGCTTGATACGCCCGCAGGGCATATTCCTGAAACAGCTTAATCTGATCATCATCAAGTGCTGCCGGGATAATTAATTCCGAGCTGTCATCGTGATACTTTGCTTCATAAGAATAGAACTCTGCAGTAGGCCGGATTTCACCGGGCACTGAGACCCTGGGTGATTGATTTCCTAAAACGCTCAATTCGATTTCTCTCGCGTTGATGCCCTTTTCAACCAGGATGCGGCGATCATACTGGGCAGAATCCTTTAACCCGACGGCAACCTCCTCAATATCCTGGCATTTATTGATTCCCACGGATGAACCCATATTGGCTGGTTTTACAAATAACGGATAATCAGCAAATTCAGCCACTCGCTTGAGCACTTCATTTATGTTGTCTAATTCTGACCGGTAAACAAGCATTGAAGGTGCTACCGGAATATCATTAGCAATCATCACATCCTTAAACAAGGCTTTATCCATTGCCACCGAAGAACCCAACACCCCTGCTCCCACATATGCGATATCAGTGAGTTCAAACAACCCCTGCATAGTTCCATCTTCACCAAATGAGCCGTGCAGCACCGGGAAAATCACATCCAATTCTGCAAATACTTTAAGAATCTCTTCCTGCCCAGCGGCGGAGATGGTGTATATTTCAGGCCGGGTAGGGATAGGCAGCATCAATGCCGGTGATAACTTATCTAATTTCTTTTCACTGAGAGTTTCAAGCGTTTTCTCACCTACCAACCAATCACCATCAATAGTGATGCCTATCTGGGTGATGTGATATTTTTGAGGATCGAGTGTATTCAGGACGGACCGCGCAGAGACGAGGGAAACTTCATGTTCTCCTGAACGTCCTCCAAATACAACGCCTAAACGAATTGGTTTTCCCATACCTTAACCTTGCTCCCAATCTCCAATAAATTGAATTTCCATTTCCAGCTCTACTCCGAATTTTTCTTTTACTGTCTTCCTCACAAGCTTGATAAGAGCAGCTATATCCTCAGCAGTCGCATTCCCCTGATTGAGGAAAAAATTTCCATGGACGAGGCTGACTTCCGCATCACCTATTCTGGATCCCTTTAGTCCCGCTTGTTCAATCAGCCTTCCAGAATAATCGGCTGGAGGGTTTTTAAACATGCTGCCCAGGCTTGCACCCTGCGTCTGGGAACCCAGGCGTTTTTCTGAAATTGCAGAGATCCGGGCTTTCACCTCCTCGGGTGTGCTTTGCCGCAGAATGAAAGTCGCGCTCAGGACTACCGCCGGAGATATTCCAGCTTTGATCACACTAGTCCGGTAGTCATACGCCAATTGATCCACCGACCATTCTGATCGCTGAATCTTGTCACCTACCGGATGCAAGATTTCTGCCACTTCCAGGTTCTCAGCCACACTGGAACCAAAGGCGCCTGCATTATTTACCACTGCCCCCCCCACTGTGCCGGGAATACCCGTAGACCACTCCAGCCCGGCCCAGCCTTTGGAAGCGATCCGGCGGGACAATTTTCCAAAACTAGCCCCTGATTCAGCCCACAACCGGGGCGTTTCCGGGGCACTTTCCAGAAATTTCACTTCATTTGCTTTGTTAATTACCACCACTTCTCTAATTCCTGCGTCGCTGATGAGGGTATTTGATCCTCCACCAAGTAAAATAAATGGAATTTTCTGCTCCCAGAGGAACCGGATTGATTCTTCCAGTTCCTTAAGGTCACTGATTATGACTAAATAATCTGCCGGTCCCCCTACCTTCATCACAGAATACCGACTCATCATTTCATCCCTCTTCAGCTTACTTCCGAAGAAGGATTCCAGGGTAATACTCTGGGATTCTGTAATTACTGGCTTATCCATATCGTTTACCTTAAAGGTCTTTAATGCAGTCAACAACCTTGTTAACAACCTTTAATGAAAGCTTATTCCCATTAACTGGCAGTCCATTTAACTCAGCTTGCAGCTTTGGGTTCTCATGGACTACCCACCTCAATTTCTTGGGGAATTCAATGGCCAAATCAAGATCTTGTTCTCTGTCATTGGGAAGAATATTTGCGCTCATGGTTATTCTCCTCTCTTAGAAATTATCTCTGGTCTGAAAGGACCTGTTCCAATTGAACGTTGATTTCTATCGCGTCGCCGGCAGTAAATATCAGCAGCAAATCACCTGCTCTCAGTTCTTTGTGTAAAAAATCAAACGTCTTTTTTATTTCCGGTATATAGAGTACATCTGAATGATTAATTTCTTGCACCAGATCGGCTGTTGAAAAATCATCCGGTTTTTCTTCTCTGGAGGCAAATACATCCAGGACAACTACTCGATCTGCCTTCGAAAATGCTTCTGTAAATCCTGAAAACAAGGTTTGAGTCCGAGAGTAAGTATGCGGCTGCCAAACTGCCCAAATTCTTCGATCAGGATAGGCATCCCTGGCTGCGGATAACGTGGCCTCGATCTCAGTCGGATGATGAGCATAATCATCAATCAATAAAATTCCCTGATATTCACCCCGGATGTCAAATCTGCGCTCACTTCCTTTAAATTCTGCTAATGCCCGGGCAGTATCTTTTACTGGTAGCCCCATATGATCTGCCACTGCAAAAGCCGCCAGGGCGTTTAACACATTGTGTTTCCCCGGCATCTGAAGCGAAATTTGAACGGGTTCTGTATCCTGGCCAGATCCTGCAACAGCTTCAAAATTAATCCCGCCGTTATTTTTGATCTCCAGATTTCTGGCTATATAGTCCCGATTAGGAGCCTGAAATCCATAAACCACCAGCTGCTGATTGGGTTTTAGTTCATCTTGCAGCTGCATGGCACCTGGATCTTCGCCACAGAGGAACAAGACCCCTTCTGGTTGTAATTTATTTACAAAATCGCGAAATGCATCCCTGAATATTTCTTCTGTAGGGAATAAATCAGGGTGGTCGTGCTCGACATTGGTGATTACCGCCCGGGTTGGGTTTAATCCGAGGAACATATAATCATATTCATCCGCTTCAATCACAAAGTCAGGTCCTTGACCAGCTTTGGCATTTGTCTGCAGGTTGGCAACCACACTGCCAACAATAAATGACGGATCTTTGTCCAGCGCAGAGAGAATCCAGGTAATCATTGAGGTAGTTGTTGTTTTTCCATGGCTGCCGGCAACAGCAGTAACCTCTTTGCCTTCTAATAAACGATCCAGGAATTCAGCCCTCTTTAATACCGGGATTCCTGCCGTCAGAGCTGCCTGAACTTCTACGTTTTCTTCCGGCACCGCAGAAGACCGGACAACAATGTCTGCCCCCTGGATGTTTTTTGCCTGATGTCCAAGATATACTTTTCCACCAGCCTCTTCAACCGCACCAGACAGAGAAGATAAAGTGAGATCAGAACCACTCACTATATACCCCTCTTCCAGCAGAACTTTGGCAATCGCGGACAATCCAGTACCTCCAATGCCAATGAAATGAATATGCTCCATCAGATGAACACCACCAATACAAACATAAACGCAATCACAACTGCAAAAAACAAGCCAAGTTGATTGCCGGCAAATACCGGCGGGAAATATTTCAATGCGCTAAGTGCAGCATCTCCAAGAGGTGTTCCTGGTTGCGGCGGCATGATTTCAGGCGCAAAAGGATAATGGGCAGCAGCCATATACCACCACAGCGTTCCAATGATAAAAAATCCGCTCCCCAGACCCAGAACCGCACCCAGTAAAACATCCTGAATTTTCTCCCGGCGGGCTTTTTCCCGCAGCGCTGCCAAGCGGGGGGTTTGATAACCAAAAAATGCCAGAATTCCTACGATTGCTCCCCGGGTCCAAAATTGAACTATTAGTTCATCCTGGATTGGCGCTGGTAGAGTTTCAAAACCTGCATATGGACTCAAATTTTCCACCTGCCCCAGAATGTCTTCAAAAGGAACGATAAAGGCAGTGAATGTCTCCAACACATAGATCAAGAATAAAGCTAGAACAATGCTGAAGATTACCAGGAGTTCTTTTGCCCAACCCCGCATAGCGCCAATTAATCCAAAGAGAATAATAAACATCCAGAATGCAGCCAGGATTGATATCATAAATTAGTCCCTCCCTTTGCATTCCCTGCCAGGGATAAAAGAAGTTTAGCGATCGTTTCAGCTGCTTTTGGCTGAGCCAGCGCATTCATTGCCGATCCCATCTTGATTAACTTCTCCTGATCGTTAAATATGGCTTGGACCCGAGGAAGAAGCTGTCCGGGAAGATCTTCATCAGCAATGATTTCAGCAGCGCCCCGATCAACCAAATACTGGGCATTAGTCATCTGGTACCGCCAGGCATGCGGATACGGTACAAGAATCGCGGGTAATCCAAACAAAGGATACTCACCCAGGATGGAAGCGCCGCTGCGGGAAACAACTAGATCTGCAGTCCTTAAAGCAGCTCCCATTTCATCATGCAGGAATGGAAACACCCGATAGTGTTCTTTTTCCTCTCTCGATAAATTCGCCAAATTGGTTTTCATCTCATTCCAATCTAAATTGCCCGTTATATGTATCACCTGCAGTTCACGCAGCAGATCAGGTAATATCTCCTGGGCTGCCCGGTTAATGGACCTGGCACCTTTGCTGCCGCCGAAAATCAACAAAACAGGTAGGTCTGGATCCAAATTCAGGATTTCCAAGGCTTTTTTCCGGGTCCAATCCATAAGTTTAACTCTTACCGGATATCCAGATACCGTGACCGATTTACCAGCTGGAATGTACAACTTAGTCTGGTCCACAGAGACAGCTATCTGGTCAACAAGTCTGGTAATGGCTCTGATAGCCAGGCCAGGTTCAATATCCGGTATAAAAACTAAACTTGATACCGATCTGCCTGCAAAAGCCGCTGGAACTGCCAAGTATCCTCCAGTGAATAACAAAACGTCCGGGCAGTACTTTCTGATAATTTTCCCGGCTTTAAAATATCCTTTCAGCAGCTGCGATAAATTTCCCGGCAAGTTTTTCAAACCTACGCCGTGCAATCCAGCTGCTGGAATAGTCGTGAATTCAATATTCTGCCGGGACAATAATTCTTGTTCCATGCCGTTTTCACCACCTATCCAGAGAACACCACCATCAGTTTTCCAGGATGGCTTATGCTCGTTTAGTGCCTGCAGGACGGCTAAAGCCGGGTACACTCCCCCGCCTGTCCCTCCCGCGCAAATCAACAACCGCACCTAATGACCTCCGTTCTTGTTTTCTACGTTCCAATTCAGCAACACGCCCCACCCCGAGAATAATACCCACAGCTGACATGGTGACCACCAGGTTTGAACCACCCTGACTCACAAATGGGAGCGGATTCCCTGCCACCGGCAGTAATCCGATAATCACAGCGATGTTTACAAAAGCTTCAAATACTATCCAAAATACCAACCCTGCTGCCAGGAGTGATCCCAGACCGTCCAGCGCTCTTTTGGCGATCATCATTCCCCGCCAGAGCAATAAAGTATATAGAAGAACCAACAATGAAGCTCCCGCAAAGCCAAGCTCTTCCCCTACTACGGCAAAGATACTATCGGTGTGAGGGACAGGCAGCAGTACCAATTTTGCAATACCTCTTCCAAGACCTACCCCAAACCATCCTCCATCAATGAAGGCAGTGAATGATTTGGCAATTTGTTCTGAACCGATCATGTTAATGTCCTGAATTCCAACCCAGAAGTCCAGGATACGCTGATAGACCTCCGGTTTTCGAAGCGCAACAATGCCAGATCCCAAGGTGCCAGAGATAATCAGCAAAATAAATATCTGAACCAGCGATCCGCCAGACATATAGAAAAGCATCATCCCGAGAGCAAAGACGGTAACCGCAGCACTCACATCAGTCTGGATGGCGATTAATCCTCCAACAAGTCCCAAAATCAGCGCCAGAGGAATCAATCCAAATCCTACTTGCTTGATCTTGTCGCCTTTGGCGTACAGCCAGACAGCTAAATAAATGACAATCACAATTTTGGCCAATTCTGAGGGTTGAACAGATTTCCCTCCAAACAGGGAGCGCGCGCTGCCTTCTCCAATTATCAAAACAATCAATAACAGACCAACCGTGACCGTAATCGCCAGGATGGCAAAGTGGTTGCGTTCCCAGCGGTGATAATCCATAAAGTAGAAGAATACGGCAGCAATTGAACCAATCCCCAGCCAGAGTAATTGTCTAAGGAAGAAAGAATTTACATCCTTAAACTCACGCCAGGAAACATCCCAGGATGCGGAGTACAACATTAACAAACCAAAAACCAGCAAGGCAGCAACGATAACCAAAAACGGGATATCAATAGCCAGGTCCAAACCGGATGGATTTTTCTTCAACTTAGTTCTTGAACCCATTTCCTGAACCTTTCTCCTCTCTCGGCAAAATCAACAAACTCATCAAAACTCGTACCGCCTGGAGATAACAAGACCACATCTCCAGCTTCCACAATATCAGCTGCCTTAAGGACGGCTTCCTTCAAGTTGGCACATATCTGATATGGAATCTCTTCAATACCTTTATCTATTTCATCCTGGAGCGCCTGTTTAATTAGATCAGCTGCTTCACCAAATAAAATCAGCTGCTTCACCTTCTTTAAAACCAATCGGGCAAAATCTTGCCAGGGCAGATCTTTATCTCTCCCGCCAGCCAGAAGGACCAGCGGCTCCTGAAAGGAATTAATCGCAGCGATTGACCGTTCCGGCGCAGTGGCAATAGAATCGTTATACCAATCCGCCCCTTTCCAGGTTCGGATATATTCAAGATGATGGTCAACTCCTGACAAAGCTTCTACACCATTAATCATTGACTCCAGCGGAAGGTCTGCAGCAACGGCAATAGCGCAAGCAGCCAGGGTATTCAGCAGGTTATGCTCTCCCCGTAAATGGATGCTGCTGACAGGGACTAATTCCCTGGAAGAAGAACCATCCCAGCAGGAAATCATTTTTCCCTCTAGATACGTTCCCGTTAATCCAGGTGCTGGGCGGGTCAACCCGAAAGTGAGCAACCGCCCTTGCACGTCATTCCGCAGATTCCAGGATCCTTCATCATCCCGGTTCAGGATAGCAATATCTGAACTGGATTGGCAGGTGAGGATGCGGGCTTTGGCCCGGGTGTATTCATTCATCGTTCCATGCCTGTCCAGGTGATTAGGCGTTACATTTAATACGCAGGCAATCTCCGGAACGGATGTCATCAATTCCAATTGAAAACTTGATAATTCAATCACAGCGATGTCTTCATCTTTAATTTGATCTACAACAGCAATTAATGGATTACCGATATTTCCGCCAACCCAGGTGTGTTCTCTACCGTATGCATCTTCCGCCATTTTCCCCACCACCAAGGTTGTGGTAGTTTTACCAGCAGATCCGGTGATGCCAATCACCGGGCAGGTTACGATGTCCATAAATTCCTGAGAATCATTGGTCAATGGGATGCCGCGTTGAATCGCCTGCTGCACAAACGGGATTGAGAGTGGAATTCCTCCCGATAAGGACAGGGCATCTGCATCATCCAGCAGTTCAATTGGATGCCCTCCCAGGACCCAATTTATTTCCCCTTCCTGAAAATCCTGCAATACAGCATTAATCACTTTGTCATCCTTTTGATCAGTAACAGTTACTTTCACACCGTGTCCACTGAGATACTTTGCCAGCGCAAGTCCCTGCCGCGCTGCTCCCACAATAATCAGGTGTTTTCCTTTCCAATCCTTCATCGTCACGCCAACGATAATGCCACTCCTACTAAACCTGCAACCAGGCCAATTAACCAGAATCTTTGAACTATTTGAGTTTCACTCCAGCCTATTAATTCAAAATGATGGTGCAGCGGTGTCATCTTGAACACACGCCTTCCTTTGCTAATTTTATAAAAGACCACCTGGATTACCACACTTAATAATTCACTTAATGGAATAATCCCAATAATCGGCAAAACAGCCCATTGTCCGGTCATCAGCGCTACCACTGCCAATGTCGCGCCCAGAGCCAATGATCCGGTATCACCCATAAACAATTGAGCAGGGTGTACGTTATACCAGAGGAAACCAAAGATTGATCCCACCAGAATAAAACAGAATCTGGCCAGGTAGATCTGTCCTTGAATAAGTGCAATCGCACCATAGGCAGCAAAGGCAGTGGCAGAAATTAATCCAGCCAACCCGTCCAAACCGTCCGTGAAATTTAC
>JBARSJ010000306.1:0-15277 GCA_049644685.1 Anaerolineales bacterium | reverse complement strand
CTGCTAGGAGGTACAAATTCCCCTTCTGGATGCCCAACCGTTCCCCTCGAAGTTTTATCTGCTCCAAAGACTCTTCGCCGGAGACATAGAGGACCTTCTCGCCCTGTGCGGAAAAATCTCGGCTGACCTGGAGAAGCAATGTGGATTTTCCTATGCCGGGCTCTCCTCCGATCAAAACAAGAGATCCCAAAACCACCCCCCCTCCGAGAACCCTGTTCAACTCCTCGATCCCCGTGTGAATTCTCTTTTTTTCAGCCCTTTTGATCTCCTCATAGAGGATTGGTTCTGTGGGAGGAAAAGCATACTCTGTACCGGCGTCCTCTTCAATTTCTTGCGCAGCCGGCTGATCATCGGCCTTAATACTTCCGGCGCTTCCCATTCAGGGATCTCAAACCCCTGGACCAGGAAGACAATTTCCTGGTGGGTCATCACCCGTCCCCTGTTTTCGAGGAAAATGCTCAGCAATTTACTTTCTGTGGGCGTCAGCTGAGCGCGTTCGCTTCCCCGCCACATTTCACGCCGCTCAAGATCCACTGTGATTCCCCTGGGCAGGTTCACCACCCTCCTGGCGGGTAACTCCTGAGTGCGGATGCCTTCTACGTCCTTAAGCTGATCCAGGGAAGACTCCAGCTGCTCAATCAGGATTTCTTTCCTGGTCCGGGTTTCTTTTTCAGATAAAGCCTTGCTGATGCTGAGCAGGATATCGTCTGCAGTATAGGGTTTCAGCATATAATCTTGGGCGCCGCTGCGGATGGCTTCAATGGCTGATTCCAGCGATCCATACCCGGTGATAATAATAATTCTGGTGTCAGGATAAAATTTCCTGATCTCATGCATCACTTCCACTCCATCAATGCCGGGCATCCTGATATCCAGCAGCACCAGGTCATATTTCTCTCCGGACAGAGCTTCCAGGGCAGACTCGCCGGCACTGGCTGAGTCCGCCTGGTATTCTTCCATCCGCAGTAATTCTTCCAGGGATTCGCGAACCCCTTTATCGTCATCAACGATTAGAATTTTCGCAGTCATAATCTTCCTCCGCCTGGAGAGCCGCTCAATCGATTTGGCTGATTTCCTCTGGTCTTTTATTCAACACTTCTCTTGATTATACCTTTGTATCATATCATATCTGGTTCAGACTTCGTTCAGACCTCTATCAAGGCCTCCGAGGTCTCTTTATACTCTACTTTTATCATACAAAACTTTCACCTATTTTGCAATTTACAGGTTTTTTAATCCCCTTCACCGAGTTGGAAAATCTCACTCATGTTATACTTCAATTAAAGCGGATAACAATTAACAGGAGCGGATATATGAAAGATTATTTAGCGGTAGCGGATTACTCAGCAGAGGAACTGCAGTCCATCCTCGATACCGCAATTGAGCTAAAAACTGAATGGAAAAAGAAGGGAAATCCGCCCCTCTTTAAGGACAAAGTGCTGGCGATGATTTTCCAAAAACCCAGTTTACGAACCCGAGTTTCCTTTGACATGGCAATGCGCCACCTGGGCGGAGATGCTTTGTATCTCTCCCCTGCTGAAATCGGTCTGGGGAAAAGGGAATCCATTGCCGATGTGGCCCGCGTTGTCTCCGGATACGTGGATGTGATTATGGCCCGGGTTTTTGATCACCAGCATGTCCTTGAGTTGGCCAAATGGGCTGATATCCCTGTCATCAACGGCCTCAGCGACTACAACCATCCCTGCCAGGCAGCCGCCGACGCCCTCACCATCCAGGAGAATTTTGGATCCCTGAAAGGCATTAAAGTTACCTATATCGGAGACGGCAATAACGTGGCTGTCTCGCTGATGCACTACTGCGCCAAACTGGGCGCTGATTTTACCATCGGACATCCGGAAGGCTACGGAATCGATCCCGAAGCAGTCGCCCTGGGCGAGAAATTCGCGGCAGAAAGCGGAAGTTCAATCAGGCAGCTGAACGATCCGCAGGCAGCAGTCTCTGGTTCCCAGGTCATTTATACCGACACCTGGGTTAGCATGGGACAGGATGAAGAGGCAGCCAGGCGCAAAAAGGTCTTCCCTCCCTTCCAGGTGAACCAATCCCTCCTGGAGAAAGCAGAGAAAGACGCTATTGTGCTCCATTGTCTGCCGGCCCACCGGGGAGAGGAAATCACCGACGAAGTTGCGGATGGCCCTAATTCCCGCCTTTTCCCCCAGGCACACAACCGGCTCCATGCCCAAAAAGCTATTCTGGTCAAACTATTAACCTGACATATAAAGCGGCGAGGTGCAACTGATGAATATCTGTATTCCTAAAGAACGGCGCGATTCTGAATACCGGGTCGGACTAACACCAGCGGGAATTCAACTCCTGACCGAGCAGGGACATACCTGTTTTATAGAAAAGGAAGCCGGTGTTGGAAGCGGTTTTTCTGACCATGCCTACCAGAAAGCCGGCGCTACAATTGTTTACAGCGGAGAAGAAATCTACGGTCGGGCTGACTTGATTCTCAAGGTTTCTTCCCCTATAAAGGAAGAGTATAACTGGATGCAGGAAGGACTAACCCTGCTTGGTTTCCTGCATCTCTCAGCCGGGGGTTCCGCAAAAGTGGATACCCTGCTGAGTAAAAAAATCACTGCCATCGGTTATGAAATTATCCAGGAAGAGAACGGTTCTCTGCCGGTACTAAGACCGCTCAGCCAGCTGGCCGGAAGAATGATCCCCCAGGTAGCAGCCACCCTGGCCCAAAATAATTACGGCGGAGCGGGGTTTTCACTTGGCGGTGTGCCTGGAATCCCTCCCTCTGATGTGGTGATCCTTGGCGCCGGGATAGTCGGCCGCAATGCAGCCCGCTCCTTCCTGGGATTGGGCGCAAATGTGCATATACTGGACAACTCCCTGGAAGCTCTCCAGAGAATTGATCGTGAATTTTCCAGCAGGGTAAGCACCCTGGTTTCCTATCCCTTTAACATTCAAAAAATCTGCTCTATTGCCGATGTGTTTGTTGGCGCGGTTCTGGTGCCGGGGGCTCCTTCCCCGGTGGTTGTTACCCGAGAGATGGTCCAGCAGCTTCATTCCCGGTCGATCATTATTGACTGCTCTATTGACCAGGGCGGCTGCATTGAAACCAGCCGGCCAACTACCCACAGCAATCCCACTTACCTGGAAGAGGACGTGATCCATTACTGTGTGCCAAATATGACCGGCGTCCTGGGGCGGACCGGAACCCATGCCATGAGCAACGCGACCTGGCCGTTTATCACCCAGATTGCTGAGATCGGAATTAAAGAATCCCTGAAAAAGAACCCGGCGTTAAACAACGGTGTTTATCTACATCAGGGCAAGGTCGTTAAAAAAGTTCTGACCAATGCTCTGGAGGGCAGGAAAAGCGTATGAGCTGGACTGATCAATACAAACAAAAAGTTGTTGCCCCCGCGGAAGCAGTTAAAGCAGTTAAATCCGGTGACCGGATCTTCCTCACCGGCAACTGTTCCGTACCGAGTACAATCTTGGCTGCTTTGGTGGATCGGGCGCTAGAGCTTCATGATGTGGAAATATGCCAGGCTTTAACGATTGGATCTGCAGACTACGTCAGCCCGGAATTTGAAGGACACCTGCGGGTAAATACCATGTTCATCAGCCATAATATCCGCAAAGCCGTCCAGGAAGGGCGGGCTGATTTTACTCCTGTACTGCTATCTGAATTTCCCCTCCTGTTTAAAGACAAAATCCTCCCGTTAAATGTAGCCTTTGTGCACCTCTCAATACCAGACCAGCATGGCTACTGCAGTTTCGGTGTGGAGGTGGGATTAAGTAAAAGCCCAGCCGAATCAGCTGATATTATCATCGCCGAAGTGAATGAACAGATGCCCCGCACCCTGGGGGATTCCTTCATCCACGTCAGCGCGCTTGACTATATCGTACCGGTCGACTACCCACTACCTGAGCTGCCAATGGGGGATGGAAATCCATCAGACACGGTTAAGAAAATTGCCGGTTTTATTGCCGAGTTGATTCCAGACGAAGCGACCATGCAAATGGGCATCGGCGCCATTCCCGACGCCGTTCTACATTATCTTTTTGATAAAAAAGACCTGGGCATACATACCGAACTGTTTTCAGATGGTGTGATCGACCTGGTTGAAGCAGGCGTCATTACTAATTCCAAAAAGACTTTACATCCTGGAAAAATCGTCGCTGGATTTATCCTGGGCACACAACGCCTTTATGACTGGGTTCACAATAACCCTTTGATCGAGTTTCTGCGGACTGAATACATCAATGATCCTTTTGTTGTCTCTCAAAATGACCGCATGGTAGCTGTCAACTCTGCGATTGAGATTGACCTTACCGGTCAGATCTGCGCGGACAGCATCGGCACTAAGCTTTACAGCGGCGTTGGAGGACAGCTGGATTTCATTTACGGCGCATCCCGCTCAAAAGGCGGCGTGCCTATTATCGCCCTTCCCAGCACTGCAAAAGACTTCAGCCGGATTGTCCCCACCTTAAAACAAGGCGCCGGGGTAGTCACAACCAGGAATCACATCCATTATGTGGTTACAGAGTACGGCGTCGCGGATCTGTACGGCAAAACCATCCGCGAACGGGCACAATCGTTAATCAATGTTGCTCATCCCCAATTTAGAGAAGAGTTAACCAAAGAGGCCAAAGCACTCCATTATATTTAAATTGTATATCAATCTAAGAGTTGTAAATAGGGTTTTTTGAGAGAGGGGACTATGAACCGCCGGGCAAAAATCATCGCCACGCTGGGACCTGCCAGCGAGGACAAAAAAACAATCAAAGATCTGCTCAAAGCCGGTATGGATGTAGCTCGAATCAACTTTTCCCACGGTGACCTGGAAAGCCATGCCCGGGTAATCCAGACCCTGCGAGAAACAGCCCGGGAGCTTAACTGTCCGATTCCCATCCTCCAGGATCTCTCTGGCCCAAAAATCCGAACCGGGGAAATTAAGTCTGGGGAGATCAATCTAGTTCAAGGAAAACAGCTCATTCTCACCACTGATGATATCCAGGGTACAGATGAAATTGTCTCTGTAAATTATGCAGATCTCCCTCATAGCGCAGAAGTGGGAGGGCGGATTCTTCTGGATGATGGAAAGCTTGAATTGACAGTAAAAGAGATCAAGGGTAATCAGGTCATAACCGAAGTCATCCAGGGGGGAGTGTTGAAACCCCGCAAAGGCGTCAATCTGCCTGGTGCCAATTTAACCATCCGTACTTTGACAGCTAAAGACCTGGTAGATCTAAAATTCGGATTAGCTCATGACATTGATGTGCTGGCGCTGTCTTATGTGCGGAGCGCGGAGGATATTAAAAGGCTTCGCCAGGAGATCAAGAAAATCAACCCGGATCAATCAAGCATTCCAATCATCGCCAAACTGGAACATCCCGACGCGATTGAAAACCTGCATGAAATCATCCATGAGGCAGACGGCGTTATGGTAGCCCGGGGTGATCTGGGAATCGAAATGCCTCCGGAATCTGTCCCTATTGAACAAAAACGGATCGTCTCCGTGGCGAACAAACATCTCAGTTATGTGATTATCGCCACCCAAATGCTTGATTCCATGGTTGACAACCCCCGCCCTACCCGGGCAGAAGCCTCCGATGTCGCCAATGCCGTCCTGGATGGAAGTGACGCAGTGATGCTCTCCGGTGAAACCGCCGTTGGTAAATTCCCCCTAAAAACCGTCCAGATGATGGCTTCAATTATTCAGCAAAGCGAAGATCATATCGATGAATGGGGACATTCTTATTTCGACCCCACTGAAGACGCCATTCATGATGATGCAGTTGCCATTACCAGGGCTGCCAGGGAACTGGCTCACGACCGGTCTGTCGCTGCTATCGCTGTTTTTACCAGGAGCGGCAGAACAGCAAGGTTGATGTCCAAAGCCCGCCCGCATGTTCCCATCCTGGCTTTTACTCCTGTGGAAAAGACTTACCAATATCTTTCAATGCTGTGGGGTATAACTCCGCACCTCATCCCGCAGGCAGCTACAATCGAGGAGATGATCGGTCACGTTGAAACAGCTGTCATTGAAGGAACACCGGTAGAACCGGGGCAGGAAATTGTATTGCTTGCAGGATTCCCGATTGATAAAATGGTTCCCCCCAACCTGGCACTCCTGCACACCGTAAAGTCAAGATAAAATTTCATCACTGCGAACTTAATCAATTTTTTTATTTCAGCTTATCCCTCTAAGGTTAGAGGGATTTATTCACCACCCCCGGGGGCAGCAAATGAAAACCCAACCTTTTATCCGTGGTGAACAAAATTCTCAACCAATTCCCTTGGAAGAATTCCTGCCTGCTTATCGATCGGGCGTGGTCAGTTCCTGGTTAAACCAGCTATCCGCCCGACCCGATTTAGTAATCTCCCCCTTTGGCGATTCCCCCTTAGAGGTGCTTGAAGCCGCAGCAGCCGGTTACCGGGTTGTGGTCCCAATCCATAACCCGATCACCAGGTTCCTGTTAAACCGCCTTGCCCAACCAATCTCAGAAGAGGAATTAAATTCTGCCCTGGTCCGGCTTTCTTCCAGCTATAAGGGAAAAGAGCGGTTGAAACCATTTATCCTGTCCCTCTACGAGACAGAATGTCCCCACTGCGGAAGCCTGATCTCCGCCAGATCATTTACCTGGTCCAAATCAAGGGGAGAACCGGTCCGGAAAACCTGCCTTTGTTCCGCTTGCGGTGAACCTTCAGAAACTGCTGTTTCCCAGGAGGATCTCCAAAAAGCTCTGGCATACCAGGAGAACAGCCCTTCCCATGCCCGGGCTCTCACCCGGGTGGCTCCCCCCAATGATCCGGTTCGTTTCCAGGCAGAAGGTGCGCTCAGGACTTATCCGCACCGAACTGTACATGCCTTGTTTACCATTCTTAATAAACTTACCGGATTTGACCTCAAACCGGAAGAGAGGATAAATCTGGAAATGCTCTTGCTGCATGCGTTTTACCGCTGCAGTAGTTTAAGTTCATCCTCGATTTCAGAAAGGGAATCCGGGGCATCCGCAGATGGTGATACCTACAGAGAAGAAAATGTCTGGTTTGCCCTGGAAGAAGCCCTCGAAATCTGGGTAAATGGTCAAATTTCTGTTCCGGTTGTTACCTGGCCAGATCTGCCGCCAGGTTCTGGAGGAATCTCAATTTATCCCGGCCGGGTAAGAGATCTAATTCCACTATTGAAAGACTTTGATTTTGGCGCTGCCCTGATGGTATTTCCAAAACCAAATCTATCTTTTTGGTCCCTCAGTGCCCTTTGGACTGGTTGGTTGTGGGGACAGGACGCTGCAGCACCGCTGAGAAGTATTCTCAGCCTGCAGAATCTCGACTGGGTCTGGCTTGCCAGGGCGATTAAGAGCACTTTATCTGAGCTGGAAGCAATCCTTCCCCCGGGGGTCCCCTGTTTTGGGCTGCTTCCCAACCTCGAAATTGAATATTTAATCTCTATCGGAACGGCTGCCTGCGCAACGGGATTTACCCTCACAGATATCGCCGTTGACCCTGATCTACCGCAAGGTCAAATCATCTGTACAACCAGGGACCGGATGGCAGCAAAACCATCCTCAAAAACAATGAAGGAAATTATCCGCTCCGCGGGATTTGAGTTCCTTATGGCAGCGGGAGAACCGAAACACACCTTGTCTCTTTACAGCGCCGGGTTGGCATCAATCGCAGCGGAGCAAATCCTGCTGCAAACAGAGGAAGAAAACCTGGCCGATGTTTACCTTCAGCTGGTTAAGGATTTTGAAGAATCTATTGCTTACCGGCAGGGTTTTTTACATTATTCCCAATCCGAAACCTGGTGGCATCAAGAACTGAGCCCCTCACCTGATCCTCACTCGGATCGAGTAGAACAGGCGCTGGTAAATCTCCTGGCAACAAGCAGCTCTCCCCTGCTGGAAATTGATATCTATACCCATCTTTATCATAAATTCCCGGGATTAGATACGCCCCACCAAGGATTGATCGATGTTTGTTTAAAATCGTATGCAGAAAAAACCAGCGGAACTCAATCCGGTTGGGGGTTAAGATCAAGCGACCAACCCGCAAACAGGAGACAAGACTTAAAGGATATTGAAAATATTCTTTCCCTGCTGGGGAATCAATTGGGATTTGAAATTAAAAAGTCAGCACCAATAGGGAATATTCTTTGCCTGATCTGGCAAAACAAAGGCGAGACCAATTACACATTTTATATCTCTGCGTCCGGGATCTTAAACAAAATTATTGCAGGATCCGATTCTCCCCTGATAAATCCCTGGATTATCCTTCCCGGCAGCAGAGCAGAATTAATCCACTATAAAATGGAGAACAATAATCCCCTGGAGGATGCAATTCAGAATTCCTGGGGGCTGGTCAAATACCGCCATATCCGCCGGATAGCAGATGAAGGAGGATTGACAAAGGAAAATCTCCGGGAACGTTTAGCCCTGGATCCTTTTACTTCTGACGCACCGCAGCTTCCCCTTATTTAATGATTTATCCCTGGGTTTGGGTAAAAGTTTAATGTTTAATGTTTAATGTTTAAGGTTTAAAGTAAAAACGTTCCAACTTTTTAACATTAACCACGGGAGCCCTTCGACGGAGGTAATCCCGAGCTTGACGAGGGGCTCAGGACAGGAGCCAGCTCCTGCGACTTCATACCCGGGAGAAATGTACCTCCATTTAACCAGCACACCCGGTCATGAATGACCGGGCTAAAAACAACGCCCATAAATTAGGCTAACCTATTACGCCCGGGAGAGCTGCCTCTCTCCCTTGAGCGAACGCTGAAAAGTGCAGCTAGGGAGTAGGCGTTGGGGTAGACGTTGGGGTAGACGTTGGGGTAGACGTTGGGGTAGGCGTGAGTGTACTTGTATCTACAGGAGTCTCGCTCGCTGTGGGTGACAGAGTCGGTGTGGGTGAAAGCGTGACTGTCGGTGTGGGAGTTTCCGTGGGTGTGGGGGTCGGCGTCGGCACTTGAATATTGATCTGAATTCTTTTCTCCGCCATTCCATCATTTGTGCTGGTCATATACAACCGCAGTGTGACCCAGCCAGTTGGCAGTTCACTAATATCCCAGGAAGTAATTTCTGTTATTTCTGAAAGCGGATTTTCAATCAGCTCAAGAATTTCCCACTGAACCGGATCCTTGCCAAGTCCATATTCCAGGCGGGCTTCCTCAAAAGCTCCAGTTGCATCTGCTCTGGCAAAAATCTTTACCGGACCAGAGGCAATCACATCATCTTGCCGGGGGGATGCAAACTCCAGAATGGGCCTGTGGTCGTCAGTATCACAAACATTATCCTTGTCGATAACGTAAGCGTTCCTGGTGAATCCCATACTCTTCGCCCAATCTTTGCCCTGATTCTTTGTTGTTACCCACTTAATCGCCCAAGGATCATCCAGATGAATGCCCATTTTTTTCCCTAAGTACTCGGAGCATTCCTCTGAAGCTAGTTTTTTTGTCCAGGTATCCACCATCACCTCTTCCCACAAATCCTGATCTTCAGGCAATGGCGGCTGATCCGCAGCAAAATACTCACTGCGCTGACTGGGGCAATATTTGGAAGGTTCCGTCCCGGAAACCGCGCAAATTACCCGTTCAATAATGCCCGCTGGTTTTGAAAATCCGCTCGGATTTCCCCCAGTCAACTGCTGGATTCCTTCCTGCATAAATTGAGCCCAAATCGGCGCAGCTCCGGTCAAACCGCTGGTATCCTGCATGGGGGTATAGTCTGCATTGCCAACCCAGACTCCTACGGATAGATCAGGTGTATAACCCAGAGTCCAGTTATCGCGGTAATCATTAGTTGTACCTGTTTTTGCGGCAGCTTTAAAAGGAAGGTTAATGATTGAATTCGTTCCAAAAGCAGGTATGCGGGCGTGATAATCCGACAAGATATTAGAGATCAGGAAAGCGTGTTCTGGCCGGATAATCTGTTCACCCGCCTGCGGCTGATGTTCAAAGATCAAGTTTCCCTGGTAATCTTCAATTCTGGTGATTGCCACGGTAGGAATCTGACGGCCGCCGTTTGCGAAGGTAGCATACGCCTCTGTTAATTCCAACAGGGCAACATCTCCACCACCCAGAGTAAGGGAAAGACCGTAGTCATTCCTGGCAAAGGTTGATATACCTAATCGCTGAGCGAATGAAATTAATCCTTCCTCGTTTGGTGTTTCCGGGTCATCATAAATGCCAACAAAATTTAACGCCTTCACAGCCGGGATATTATATGAATTTGCCAGCGCAGAGCGCAGCGTGACCGGACCGTGGTATTTTTCATCATAGTTTACTGGAACATAAGGATCCCGGGGATCATTTGGGTCTCCCGAGGGAGGAAATTCTGAACGCACATCCCAAATCAGGGTGGCGGGAGTCCAACCCTTTTCAAAAGCTGCCAGGTAAGTTAAAGGTTTTATTGAGGAACCCGGCTGCCGGGGGCTGAGCGCCATATTTATTTCCCCCTGAACTTCCTTATTATCAAAATCCGCTGATCCTACCATTGCCAGAATTTCCCCGCTAGCAGGACGAATAGCTACCAAAGCACCATTGGTTACATGCTTTCCTTGGAGTTTTTCTACTTGTTCAAAGACAATTTGCTGTGCTCGATCCTGCAGACCCGGATCAAGTGTTGTGTAGACTGTAAATCCTGACCGATAGATGGTTTGCGGGTCATAACTACTCTCCAGGATAGATCGGATGTAATAAACCCAGTGGGGATATATTAGTTCGGTATAAGGTACTTCAAAAGGGTAGGAGCTGATTTCCTCTGCTGCTGCAGTCGCTTCCCCCACTCCGACACATATCCGCTTCTGGTTATTGCTTACAAATATACAACCATCTTCCTGGCTGGTTTGATACATTAGAACCAAAATGCTTTCATGGCGGCCAAGCGTCACATCCCGGTTGGTGTAGATATCATAAATAGCAGGAAGCTGCGGCAATCCTGCCAGGAACGATGCTTGACCCAGTGTAAGATACTGCGCTGAAGTACTAAAATAGGTCTGGGCAGCTGCTTCTACGCCATAGGACAGGTTGCCGAAGTTGATCTCGTTCAAATACAGCTCAAGAATCTCATCCTTTGAATACCGGCGGGTAATCTCCGCTGCCAGAATCGCTTCCCTGAGCTTCCGGGTATATGTTCGGCTGACTTGTTCTTCTGGTGAGAGCAGCAGCATCTTGGTCAACTGCTGGGTGATTGTGGAAGCTCCGGAAACAATTTCATCACTGATCAAGTTGTACCAGAACGATCTGGCAATCGCCAGAACATCATATCCAGGATGACTGTAAAAATTTTGATCCTCTGTCGCTATCGTTGCCGCAACCAGGTAAGGAGATATTTCATCCAGAGGGACATAGGTTCTCCGTCCAGCATTAGGATCCAACAGCTCATACAACACATTTCCTTCTCTGTCCAGGATTCTCGTAGTCTCAAATTTGGCTGCCTGTTCCCTCAAATCCTCTACCGTCGGAAGGGTCGCAGCAATCCTGTTATAGTGATAAATAGCTAATGATCCGGCTATAAGCGCCAACACGATACCGGCAAACAAAGCCATCACCAGCATTCTAAGAATACATCCCCATCCCTGTCCCCGATTCCATCCACCAGGACCAGATTTTTTCCACCAGGACATAAGTTTAGATGTCTTATCTGGCGGTACAACAACTGTCCTCGATCGGTAAATTGATGCGGGAGATGTCCTTCCTCGTACAGGCGCTTCGTCCATCCGCCGGGGAAGCGGCATTCCCCGCGCATCCAATGCCGGGGGTGGCGTATGGGGAGTGGATCCCAAGGGAGGGGGCGGTGTATCATCCAGCGGCGATCGGGAACGTTCAGCAGACTCTCCGAGCACTTCAGTCTCTTCAAAGCTGCCAGGATCTAACGGGGATGGTTTTGATTCGGGAATATCGCTCTTTCTCTCAGTTAACTCAGCCTCAGGAGCGGTGCCTGCACCTTCCTCAATCCCTTCTGTCTTTGGTACAGCGTTTTCTGAATTTCCTTTTTCAGACCCTTGCATCATTTCACCTTCAACTGATATTCCGAAAGAATCCAGCTGGGATTTGATTAAATCTCCATTTTTTTCCAGCTCGTCAGCCCCGTCAATCAGATCTCTAAATCGTTGTTTGGGCTTTTTGGGTTGTTCAGTTTCAGTCATATCAGTTTTCTGCCTGAAATCACCAATTGGAAAATTCCTGCTTTATTTATTTGTTCTTGAGGTATTCTAGCATAAATAAGTGAATTCCACCCTTTTATCTATTTTATTACCCTCAAGAATGAGATTAATAAAATTAGAACTTTTCCCGGGATTATTATCCCAAGATTGACTGGTATTGACCCACAATATACAATGATTGTATGAACCAAAATTCCTGGAACAGGGAACTGCCGGAATCTTTTTACCTTACTGCGGAAAACCGTTTTACCAGTTATGACCATTTTCAAAATCGGGGTTGGATCCTTCATCAAAGTCGGGGGAATCCACCAGCTTTGGTGATCCAACCGGACCTGGCTGACAGCAGCGGAGATTACAGAATATTCCCCTGTTTTACAGAAGGAACTCATACAGTCTTGTTTCCAGGTGATTTTTTACAACCACCCAAGTTAAACGATTTCCTGCTAAACCTGGTTGAGTATTCCTTTTCTCCCCTCGATAAGATTCTTGTTACCATCACTAATTGGGTCCCGGATCCTGCGGTGATTTGTGGGATGATCAAGGTAAAAAATCAATCCAACTTCAGGCGGACAATCCGCCTGGATCTCGCTGGACATCTAACCCAGCTGGGGTCAGGAATAAGAATGTCTGTTAAGGATCATTCCGGTCGGGATATCCTTTCTGGTCAAATGGGTGATGCTATTCCGGTACTATTCATGTCCGGCAGCTCCCGGGCAGGGAAAGGTCCCTTCCCCTGCCTTTCAGCTGAGCTTATCATTACCCCTGAAGAGGAATTAGAAGTAAGTTGGGTTTCAGCTTTGGGGGATTCCCAAAGTGAGTCCTTAAACTTAATAGACCGCCTGATCGGGATAGATTGGGTAGGAGAAATTTCCCGGCTGAAGATCCAGGAGCAAAGCCGGCTAGAAATCATAACCGGGGACCCGGATTGGAACTTTGCCTTTAAGCTTTCCCAAAAGGAAGCCGCAGGATATATGAGCAGATATTTCCCCCAAGGAGACTCTTCACTCAATTCTGACCACTTTCTCTCACCATTCGAAGCCCTTTATCTTCTTGATGTTTTAACCCCAATCGATCCTCAATCTGTCAACAGTGTCCTTAACAGGGTACTGGGAGCAGTGAGGGAAAACGGGATGCTGCCCGAAGGACGCTGTACCACTTTCGCCAGCCTGCCCACGTTACCCCTGGCTGGGGAACTGTTTTGGCAAGCCAGTCAAATCGTTCCCTTAGATAGCGGGAAAATAATCTTTCTCGAAAAATTGGAAGCCTTGCTGAATCATTGGTTTTTACCAGATTATGACCAGGATGGAGATGGAATTCCTGAACTTGCCCATCCCTGCCAGTTAAATCTGGTTGATTTTCGGCCCCCAGACTCTATACCAGAGTATGAGCTATCTGGGAATTATCCCTTCCTAGAATCTCCCGGGTTGGTCACCCTGCTGCTTAACGATCTGACCCGACTGAGAGAACTCCAGGCTTCGCTCGGTAAAAATGGAACTGATGATCCCGCCGAAACAACCCGGGGGGTACTGACAAATTTCTTGCAGGAATCCTGGGATTCCAAAGAATCTTGTTTTTATAATCGTGATCGGGACAGCCATCTGACCCTGCCTGGAAGTTTGATCAGCAAAGATCCCGGGAATGGTTTGCATATCCTCCAGGAAAATATGCCCCACCCTACCAGGATTGGGTTTTCAATCCAGGGTGAATCAGTAAGGGGTACCATTCCAGACTTTCAAATAACGCTGCATGGATATGATCAGAAGGGTAACTACCGGGTTGAACAGATTTATCCTGCTCAAATTCGTTGGTTAGAGAATCATGGCAGGGCAGCAAGTGAAAGCGTTTATTCCCGCCTGGATTATATTGCCCTAAAAAACCTGCCCGTAGACCTCCACCTGACTATCTACTGCCCCTCTACCAGCCAGGAAGATATCACTATGCTCTTACCCCTGTGGGGAAATGACCTTGACCTCCAAAAAGCAAACGCTCTGATTGACAAAACCCTCACCAATCAGGAGAAATTCTGGTCCACTTTTGGCATTAGAACCATTCCAGATGGGGACAATTCTGCCATTCAATTGCCCTGGAATATCTTATTAGGGAAGGGTTTACTGGCACACGATAAAAGATCACTAGCAGCAGACTTATTCTCTAAGCTCATGGCAGCCATTCTGATCAATCTGGACGATTCTGGATGTTTTTTCTCCGCCTACGATGCCAGGACCGGAACCGGACGAGGAATTCAAAATTCTCTGGAGGGTTTGCTTCCAACAGGATTTTTCCTGCAGGTGTTAGGAATTAAAATTATCAATGAGCGGGAAATTGAGGTAGAGGGAGATCATCCATTCCCCTGGCCTGTTATCTTACGCTACCGGGGGATGGTCATCTACAGGGACCAGGAACAAACCAGAATCGATTTTCCGGGGGAAAAGAGCCAGATAATTCGCAGTCCTGATAAAAAGCATATTCGACTGTTTTAGTCTTCTTCCTGAAATTTTTCGACCTGGTAGGTCTCTACCTGCAGTTTGGCACTTCTCCAAACGGATTGGTCCAAACCCATTTTTATACAGAGGCGATTTAGAAATAATTCAGGGCTTGGAAGCTGCTCCCAAACCTGGGGCAAAAATGTTGACCGGCGGGTTTGATACCTCAAAATTACTCCGTCAATTCGGGGCCGCAATTTATTAATCAAATCCTCCGGATCCTGGTAATTCAGTTTGCAGGGTTGTGTCAAACGGGATATCTCGATTCTAATTTCATCCAACTCGGGAGGCGTGAGAGGGGGGAATCTGTAATCCTGGAAAGCAGCAGCTATAGCCCTTTCTCGCACATCCTGAATTAGCGGCTGGATTGCTTCTATTGAACCGACGCAACCCCTTAACACCCCTTTTTTCTTAATTGTGATAAAACAGGCCCCATTCTCCCTGAGTTTTGGTGAATACTCATCCATCATCAAAGGTAGCTTTTCTTCCTTATCCAGCTCCCTACGGATTGCGTTCCGGGCTGTTTCAAGCAAGAGTTTTTTTTCTTCCCCTGATAATTGATTGGTCATGTTCTTGCACCTATGATAAATGGAGTTTAACTAGCAGAATAATCACTTTCCGCTGATATATATCTATCAGAAATGATATC
>JBARSJ010000305.1:0-4348 GCA_049644685.1 Anaerolineales bacterium | reverse complement strand
GGCTTTGAGACGTATCCGGCACTATGCCGACTTGATGTCTTTGACCAGAACGGGCTTACCGAGAATTGCAGCTAAGTCGTTACACGCTGCGAAGAACACATATCATGCGATCTTTGGAAGAATCGTCCCGTGACGAAACTGAAGAATGCCCAGTCAATTCAGGCAGCTTGAGGAGAGCCTACTAAGAGTTTTGGAAAGTGTGACCGGGCCAAAAGACCATGACTCCATTTTGACTCTACCTCAAGGCTTTTTGGCCAAAACAGGCTTCAGCAATACCCTTGTCAAGTGCAAAGAATGCGGTTTGATCGATTTATCGGCCCGGAAATCGGAGATTTGATCCGATGGTCAAGTCATTTGTTCACATTTCTTACGAAAAGTGAATGTTCTATTCGCTGTCTGATCTACTGATGTGCTAGTTTCAAGACCTGTTAGGCAATGAAGACCACCGGCTCACTGAGCCAGTACTCAAGACCGTATAGGTATCACATATTGTGATACTTACAAAAGGCGATTAACTCATACGTACTACCCATACGTACCGGACAGGGCAAATAATGGGTGAGCCACTATCGTCGGTGCTCTATTATACACTGTTACAGATGTCGAGGCTATATCGCTACCTACGTCGTCGTCTGTCTCAGTTACTGCAATAGTGTAGGTATCCGAAGGCATACCGGTCGGATCATCATCCATGAACTTGTGAGTATCGACGAAACTGGTTGTACCGGCAGCATAATTGAACCTGTGTTGAATGTGGCCTACTGGAGTTAGCCCTTGTCGTCGTCGGATGTTTGATTTTCCCAATCCGGGTCCTTTTGCGCCACTAAACCCAGCTCGCCGTTGGGTTCACCGTTTCGAGGATCGCCAGAGTATCCCAATGTCTGGTCGGCTCCATCCGCCTTGGACAGGTCGTATAAAAAATTGAAGAGTTTCGATTTTATATTTCGGGAGATGGTTGGGGAGCCAAAGGAAGTATAAGGCAATACGTATCTGTTGAAATCGCCAACCCAGTCGATGAGTCGGTCGCCACTGATGTTGGCAATAAGCACGTCCGGCCCGGCGCCGCCGTAAGCTAAGTCTTCGTAGGATGTTTCAGAGCCATTGGGCTCATTGTTGGCTCCATCGGCCGTATCGAGATTGTCATCAGCATTCAGCAGGTCGGAACCCCGACCGCCGTAAATGTGGTCCCTGCCTGTTCCACCTACCAGCCAGTCGTTGCCCAGGTCGCCGAAGATTACATCGTCACCATCGGTATTAACAGCATCATTAACTGCGAGGCCTTCTGTGTGGTCGAAGTTGAGAAGGAACTCCACAGTTCCACCGGTTACGAACTCGCCGGTCTCAGGATCCCAATAGACCTTAGACAGCGGATCATCCTTGTTATAGGCGCCGAATTCTCCCTCCCTGTACACTCCGTACTTGAGGACGTCGCCCAGATTTACCGGATTGTCATAGTATTCAGCCAGCGCCTCAGCTCCGGAAATCGCATCGTCGCCATCGCCGCCGTGCAGGAAGTCATTGCCCCAGCCTCCGAAGATGATGTCGTCGGCGTCATCAAGGTATTGGGGCACTTCGGGATCGCCCAGCTTGAAAGGCGTTAAATTGACGGTTTTCTTGAGTTCGCCGCTCACGTTGATCGTTGCCTGCTGCTTCTTGTCCTTCGTGGAAATGTTCTTATCAAGTTCACCGGCCAGGTCACCTATGCCGAAAAGCGGCTCGGCAGTTCCATTTCTGCTCGTGTAAATTCGTCCGTCATCGCCCAGTACCCCATCATCACCCGTGCCGCCGGAGATCCAGTCGTTGCCGTAGCCGCCGATTATGTCGTCATCCTGGCCTTCACCGAAAATGACATCGTCCCCCTTCATGCCGTACAGGAAGTCGTCGCCGGATTCGCCGTGAATCTCATCCGGAGCACCGATGTCATTAGCAGCATTGACTTCATCGTAGTCCAATCCCCCCGGCGTGTAGTCGAGCAGCTCGGCCGCACGAACGATTATCTTCTCAGTGCCGTAATTGTCATAGTTAAATTCGAGGAAGCTGCCGCTGTCGGTTCCGTTTGTACCGACGAGTCTGTAAATATTGCCGTTGTCGCCCAGGATAACATCTGCATCTCGTGCATGGCCGTTGGCCGATGTATCGCCTTGATTGTTACGGGCCAGGTCGGTCCCTGCGCCTCCGAAGATCATGTCCTCGCCGTCTGTTCGTTCGGCGGCCGTATCCAGACCAAACAACTCCGAACTGCCGCCTATGATGTCATCCTGTCCCAGATTTCCAAAGATGATGTCATTTCCATCGTTGCCCTCGATGTAATCATCACCATCGCTGGTCGCCTCAAAGGAAGGATTAATCTGCAGCTCATTGTTCCCGTCGCGATACGCGGATACAGGCTGCCCATCAGTCAAAGCCAGGTCGATCGACCCGTCACCCTGAATTATGTCGTTGCCGCCCTGCCCGAATATCTGATCGTTGTCCGGGCCGCCCGCAATATAGTCCGCATCGCCCGAATCGTTATTGAGCGTGACTTTCCATTTGGCCCATTGCGGTATGCCCGCCGGATCGCTGAATTCATTACTGGCGTCAATCAATGGATCGCCGTCATTGACGCCGGGTGTTTCGCCGTATATTACGGTCCCTTCCAGCACGCGGAATCGCGGATTGCCGGTATTGCCGTCCATGTAGGTAAGAACACCGTTGTCGCCAAGAATCAGGTCTTTGCCCCCGTTGCCGTCAATTCTATCGCCACCTGTGCCGCCAATGAGTACATCATCACCTGCATTGCCATAAATGACATCGTCTCCACCAAGACCATCTGTTAAGGAACATATAAGGTCAAGCGTTGTAAGATCGTCGTCGCCATCATATGCAAGCAAACCATTATCGCCAAGAATCACATCGTCACCATCGTTGCCGTATAGTATATCTGAACTGCCGTTGACGCCGCCTATGATGATGTCGTCATTCTCATTACCCTCAATGTAATCTGCGCCGCCGGAGCTTTGTCCGACAGTATCGATCTTTTGCAGTTGGCCGTTAACAAAAGTAATGCTTCCGTCATCACCAAGCAATATATCCTTACCAGTATGGCCATAGATATTATCACCGTCGTTTCCACCTACTCCAATATCATCGCCTTCATTACCCTCAATGTAATCGGTTCCGCCTTTGCCGGCATCCATGGTGGAAATGTTTGAAACCACACCGCTTGTATACGTCACACTTCCAGCATCGCCAATAAGTATATCTGAACCGGCACTGGCGTCTGGTGTGCCGTCTTCGGCATTATCTCCAATTATCGCATCATTAGCTCCACCGCCTATAATGATATCACTTCCAGCTTCGCCATAAATATGGTCATTGCCATCATCTAATTCTATATTACTATCTATAGCAAATAAAGACAGTTGAGCGTCGCCATCATCACCGAATAGTATATCATCACCATTTTGGCCGTAAATATAGTCGTCGTGAACTCCGCCGAATATTATATCAGCTTCATTTCCACCATAGATAATATCGTTGTTTTCATCACCATATATCCTGTCAGAACCATTACCGCCGTAAATAAGATCTTCACCGGAATTACCATGTATCAGGTCATTGCCATCATCACCATAAATTTCGTCGTCGCCGGTGCCGCCATAAATGGTATCGTTATCCTCATTGCCTTCTATAAGGTCGTTACCATCATCACCATAGATCGTATCTTCTCCAATGCCACCGTAGATTACATCTTCGCCGGTGCCGCCATGAAGTTCATCATTTCCGTCGTTTCCATAAATTAAGTCTCTATCCTCATTTCCATAGATCGTATCTGCCTCTGTGCCACCGTAGATTACATCCAAGCCGGAATCACCGTAGATAGTATCCGAGCCTTCGTCACCGTAAAGGAAGTCGTCCCCTTCTCCGCCGAACAGGATGTCTTCGCCCGTCTGGCCGTATAATGTGTCATTGCCGGCACCCCCGGCGATTATGTCATTGCCGCTGAAATCCAAGTCAGTTAGCGCGAAAGTCATTTCCTGATCTTCTGGGAAAGTCAATATTCCGTCATCGCCGATCAATAAATCCTCTCCGGCACCGCCGTTAATTACGTCGTTTCCACTGCCACCTAAGATAACGTCATCGCCGTCACCACCGTCGATAATATCGTTTCCTCCCGATGCCGATCCTATCGTTTCGAAGACAGTGATGTAGTGAGGTTCATCGTCTATAACTTCTTCTATAGTTATTGTATTCGCCATGTCGCCTATTATAATGTCATTTCCCGCCCCGCCATCGATGATGTCAGCATCCGCGCCGCCAATAAGGAAATCGGAGCCATCGCCACCCTCGATCCTGTCCTGACCAGCCT
>JBARSJ010000304.1:0-1759 GCA_049644685.1 Anaerolineales bacterium | reverse complement strand
ACATCAACGGTGGTTGAAAGTGTGCCTACCTGAACCGCATCGGTGTATATAGTTATTCTTGATCCGTCCTTGACGAACGTTATCATATGCCACTGGTCGTCATTGACAGCAGGGGGAAAGGTTGTTTCGGGACCATCATCCACATACACATCCCCGCCGTCAATGCCAAACAGCAGAACATGACTACCACCAGTATTAGATGCAAACACGTTCCCCTCCCCTGCCTGGGTGGTTTTGATCCATGCACTGAGGGTAAAATCGTTGCTTGTCAGGTCATCGGCTACGGCGTCAATTGAGACATAATCGTCGCTGCCTGACGGAGAGGGTCCTGTCAAATTCAGCGCGCCATCCATAACGCCTTCTACCCAATCCGGATCGCCGCCAAGCGTGGCGTCATTCCCATATCCCGACCAGTCAATAGAGGCGCTGCCGGAACCTTCGTCGAACTTCCACCAGCCGATAAGATCGGGATCCGTGATCGTGATTATGGGCATGGTCCTGAAACTCCAGACGTTGCCCTTATACGTGCTAAAACCATCAAACTCATCGACTCGCCAATAGTAAGCCGTGTTATCTGCCAAAGGTCCGGGATTATAGCTGAGTGCGGGTTGGGGGATAGCCCCGGTGTCATCATTGACTTCATCAAAACTTGTGCCGAAGTACACATAGTGCACTTTCGCACCGAAGCCTGCCGTCCAACTCAGGGTTGCATCCGGAGCCGCAAATTTGTAGCCATCAACTGGTTCGGAGTTGTAGGCGGTTTTTGTCGGAACAATGAAACTCCAGACAAAGCCCTTGTGTTTCGTCACGCCGTCGGCTTCAACCTCATCGATCCGCCAGTAGTAAGTCGTACCCGGAACAAGACCGTCCGGAAAGGGATAACCGAGAAATCCGGCCATATAAAACAGGTAGGTCGTATTTCCCCGGAAAGTATCGCCGGTGCCGTCGTTCACGTCCGTAAAATTATCGCCCATGTACACATCATGCGAGGCCGCAGTATCTCCCATTGCCCAGGCCATGTTTACCCATGTATCCTCATACAGGACACCATCGGCAGGGTCGGGTTGCGTCGCCTGGTTACTCGAAAGTTCTATATGCAGCAGCGGCTCGTTATCGGCACCCTCTCCGTCAGATCGTGCATTTCGTGTAGCGGCGGAGGGGTTATTTTCGTCGTCTCTGATAAATAACATCAGGGCGTTGTCACTGGCCCAACCGTCCTGGTCGATTATCTCCTGGATAATACTGGAGATATCCGGAGTCCTCGACGCGTCTGTCGCCTGGAAGCCGACCCAGTCTGGTATATCGCTCCATGCGACCTCCGCATTTGTTTTGGGATTCCTTTCGGTCCAAAAGTTCTCACCACTGGTAAAGTCATCGGTATCGGGCTGCAGCAGGCCGTTGATGATAAGATTCACGGGTCCACCGGTTATTTTGCCGTCATCGGCCGTGAATTGCACGTAAGCGTCTATGACCTTTGAGCCTTTCGGGATATTAAGATCCACGAAACGTAAACCTATGACTTGATAGGAACTTGACCCGACGTCGCCTTCCCACGGCATCTCAAGGTCGCTGCTGCCTCGAGACTCCGCGCCATCATCGGCCTGGCCTGGGTAGGCAATGTGGTCTTCTCCAACATCATTTTCTACCTCGGTCCTTTTTTCTATCACAATGCCGCCGAAGGCTGTATTTGCACTAACCAGAGCAAGCACCAAAACAAAAAAAGTCAAAAAATACAATTTTCTACACATAGTAGTAGTTC
>JBARSJ010000303.1:0-1724 GCA_049644685.1 Anaerolineales bacterium | reverse complement strand
CCGTCACGCAGCTTGGCAAATACCTGCCTGGCGGCATCTGGCATTTTGCCGGGAAATTCAGCCTGTATAAATTGATGGGGTTATCCGTCAAAGATACGACCCGGGTGATGGTGTTAGAGACATTCTGGTTGTTCTCCTCCGCAGGATTAACTGGCATGCTTTCCCTTCTTATTACCGGGAATCAAATTCCGTGTGAACAGATCGGAATCTTGTGCGCCCCTGAAATGATGCGGTACTACATCCTGCCGCTGGTTCTCGTTTGGGTGGGTGCTTCCTACCTGTTTGAAAGGATCTTATTCAAGGATAAAGCATTCAACAAGACTGATTTCATCTTTTCCCTTTTGGAGCAGGTTATTACCTGGCTGCTTCTTGGCGCAAGCTTTTGGCTTGTTTTTCCGCCTGATTCCGGGTTTGCTGTGGAGATCATCGGCGCTTTCAGCATCAGCTGGCTGGTTGGATATACCGCCGTGTTTGCGCCGGGCGGGATCGGAATACGGGAATTAATGCTGACCCTGCTGTTGGGCGCTTATCTTTCGCAATCGGAGGTTTCCATTTTCGCGACGATCCATCGCTTGATCTGGGTGGTGGCTGAACTTCTGCTGGGCGGTTTGTCCATGCTGATTTTTGGCATGCCAATCAATCCATCAGATGTTCAAAAGAATGGATAAGTGCGTCGGATGAATAAAAAATCAGCCAGGATAATTCGGGAGAAGATCCGTTCGATCTTCCCTGATTCGAAATCCAAGGTCATTTCGGTAGTTGTTGGGGTTTCTACTGGCGCCATCATTTATCTGGGGTTGCTGCAGCGGCATTTTTTCAGCTGGCGCTACCTCTTTTATTTTTTACTAATCAGTTCAATTGCAATTTTCCTAGTTACCTGGTTGAACAAAATATTCCTATTTCAAAGACTTTTATCGCTCTCAAACAATCAAAAATGTTTCCTTTTCGCCTTCACTTTGTTCCTGACTGGAATTCTCCTTTTGAATGTGGAAATACAGCCTCTTTATTACATCCTTCCAGATAGGCCCCTTGAAATAGATTTCCAAATTGCTGATCTCCCGCCCGATGAGGAAGGTGTGCGTTTGCTGTGGGTTGAAACAGGCCAGGGGTATGTTCATTACACCAAGATGGATATCGAAGGGGAATGGGAGCGTGTTTTTGGGAACACCGTGTTTCCACCCGGACAACCCGTTAGGATAACATGGCAAGGTAAAGTTGGAAAAACCACGAATATCGCTTTCCGTTCAACAAATTTTAACCAAAAAGTGGATATCATCTGGGATGGAATAAAAACCACCTACCAGCTGCATAACCCGGACTCGCACAACACCGAAATCAAACAATATTTCCAAATACCATTAATTCATCAACTGCCTTTTATTCTCACATTTGGAATCGCGGTTTCTTATCTCTTGATTCTTTTAATCGTCTCTTTGGCAAATTGGACCCCTGGAAAGAAATTAGGAAAAAAGGGAAGTAAAAAACACTCCTGGCTGCTTTTCATGCTTCCAATGTTAATTGTCTGGGGTTTTTCCCTGCTGGTTTTTTGGCCGGGCATTATCAGCAATGATTCAATTTTCCAGCTGCGGCAGGGTCTGGAAGGCCAATTTGATGACTGGCAATCCGCCTTTCATGCGCTTCTGTTGGCTGGATTATTTAAAATATGGCCTTCTCCGGCATTCATCACAATCCTTCAGGTTGGGCTTTTGGCTTTTACCGTTGCG
>JBARSJ010000302.1:0-1880 GCA_049644685.1 Anaerolineales bacterium | reverse complement strand
GTTTTCCACTGAGATTCAACGAAGGCCATCGATTCCTTCAGGTTGGAGATTTCTATGGATAAGGTAATGTATCTGAAAATATCTGGTTGATATTCCATGATCAGAGGTTCAACTTCACTCTGAAGGCCGCGATAATGGAAATTTTTGGTCACGCCGATGATCGGATTTATCCTCCCACCAAATCCTGTTTGAAGCCGCTTTCCGATAGCATCTTCTGAACTGCTCCAACCAAAGGCGGTAACAGCCGCCTCATTGATCAGGAAAGCTCCTCTTATATCTGTGCTCATCTCTTTTTGAAACGCCCGCCCCACCACCATTTCGATTCCATAATTTGGGACAAAATCATGATCAAAAAACATGTGAAACATGTCCTGACTTCTTTCCTCATCCTCTCCGACAATGCGGATACTGAAACTTGATAATGTTCTGCCCGGTACGCTAGAGGATACTGCGGCGCTTGTAATAGAGGGATGACTGGAAAAATGGTCTTTCACCGATTCGTAATTCTCTGTGATAGAAATTCCACCCCGTAAGGGTAATATAAGCTTTTGCTCTTTTTCGAATCCCAAATGCTGGTTTTTCATATAGTGAAACTTCTTGTACATGATCATAGTCCCAAATATTAAAACGATAGATATAGCAAACTGAACGACAACAAGAATTGTCCTCATGGCAAAGCCACGAGATCCACTCCTTAGGATTCCCTTTAGTGTGGCAACAGGTCTAAAAGCTGACAACACAAAGGCGGGATATACTCCTGCCGCCAATCCCACAAGAATGGATCCTGCAACTAGTGAGATTAAAATCCCTGGAGTCAAAAGTTGGCTGAAACTCAGGGTGATTCCAGTCGCGCGGGTTACAAGAGGAATCGTAAGCTTTGCAATAAGCATGGCTAGTCCAATAGACAAGAGAGATAGCATAAGAGATTCTCCCAAAAACTGGCTTATAAGCTGTAATCTTTGTGCGCCGACAACCTTGCGCAAACCCACCTCTTTGGCCCTGTTGGCCGATCGTGCAGTGGCCAAATTCATAAAATTTAGACAGGCAATCAGGAGTATAAAAAGACCCACAAAAGAAAAGATATAAACGTAGATGGGATTTCCTGGGGGCTCGACATCGTACCGAATAGGAGAGTTGAGATGGATACTGGAAAGGAGTTGGAGGAAATAATTATAAGAAACTCCCCGAGGAGTTAATCTGTCTCCTACATAATTGTCAGCCAGATGTCTGAGCCGCTGTGATAATTCTTCCATATTAACGTTTGGCTTTACTTTGAAATAGGTATAAAACATGGTTGAATACCAATTGGTCATCTCACTCCAGTCAGCGAGCGTTTCCATAGATGCGATCAAGTCATATTTCAAATGGGTGTTTTCTGGAGGGTTGGCAGCGACTCCCGTGATTTCATAATCCTGCTGATTGATGTTCAGCGTTTTTCCCAGGGGACTATCTTGTCCAAAATACTTCAGCGCAATTCTCTCGGAAATAACCAAAGTTTGAGGCCGCGTCAACGCTTCTTGAGGATTCCCATGAATTAGAGGAATAGTCAAGACATCGAACAATTCCTGGTCTGCAAACATAAACCGATTTTCATAGAAAAGAGTTTCCTCCCTTTTAACCAGCCTGGGACTTGTCGTCAAAGCTCGAGCTGCATATTCGATCTGGGGATATTCGGTTTTTAAAGTTAGAGCAACCATTGGAGAAATTGGGGCAAAGAGACGGTTAGAGGTTTGAGTTTGGATGTCTTGTGCGATCCGGTAAACCCTATCCCCATCCTTATGGTACTTGTCATAGCTCAATTCATGCCGGACATAGATCAGGATCAACAGGCAAACAGCCATCCCGATGGCGAATCCGGCGATATTGATGAATGAATATCC
>JBARSJ010000301.1:0-7095 GCA_049644685.1 Anaerolineales bacterium | reverse complement strand
GCATTTCGGACCCAGGTTGACATCAATTCAGGAACCCCCCAGCCTCTTGCTTTCCCCGGTCCAATAAATGGATTTTCGCCAGTCCTGACAGTAACAGGAATTCCAATTGGCAATTGGTACCTGCGCCAATTTGCTCCCGCTGATATTAATAGCGGGGGTTCCCTGGCGTATGCTGGGGGAGATCGTATTTATGCCCTACGGGGCAATAGCACAACAGCCTTCAGCTACTACAGTATCTCGGCAAATCAATGGTTTAATTTGGCTAATACCCCAAACGATGTTGGCCGAGGTGGGGCGCTTGTTTATCCTGGGGGCAACTTTCTTTATGCCCTGCGCGGAAACAATAAAGACGATTTTTGGCGTTACAACATCTCCACCAATAACTGGACAGCCCTGGAAGTCACACTCAATCGTGTCAGTCAGGGTGGTTCTCTGGTATTTCCCGGTGGAAGTTATCTCTATGCTCTGCGTGGAAATTCTAATAAATTTTGGCGCTACAACATTTCTTCAGACACCTGGAGCAGCAGATCTAATACTCCTGAAAGTGTTGGGTACGGTGCTGACCTGATCGCAACCGGAGGGAATACCATATATGCCCTCCGGGGCGCAAATAACACCGGTTTCTGGCGTTACAATATCACCACTGACACTTGGAGCACATTAAATATCACACCAGAACGGGTAACGAATGGGGGGTCACTGGCCTACTTTGGTGGAAATTATATTTACGCTCTACAGGGAAATTCCACCGCTTTCTGGCGGTATACTGTTACAATGGATAGTTGGACAGTACTTACCGATACTCCCAGTACTGTAGGTCGGGGGGGATCTCTGGTATTTACCCATTCGCAGGGCGGTTTTGCTTTTCGCGGTGGGAATAATGCCGATTTTTGGGAGTTTGAAGTTACCCCCCCCCGCTATGATATTTCTTCTCAAGCAGGATCGGTGGACACAGATGCCAGGTTTGAAATTGATGGATCCACCAAGACAGTTCTATTTTGGGACATTGATTAATCGCTTTTTATAAGGACCACACAAAAGATCTTATGGATGATCCAAAACAAAAAATCGGTGATGAACTGAATAAAACCGTCTCTCTTGTTGGCTCGGTGGGGCTATTTGATATTAACATCCTGCCCCAGCGCTACCGCAGGAAGCGAATCAGATGGGTAAATATCTTACCCTGGTTATTGTTTATCGTCTTACTTGGTCTCCTCTATTTCTCCAGCACCCTGGCCCTAGAAGCTCAGGCACAATTTAAGCAAAGCCAGATTGATCTAGCCCAGGTTCAATCAGCCCTGGAAAGTTCCCAATCCAGTGCTGAGGAAGTAGATTTCCTCGAAAATGAACTAGAGGCAGCTTATCAGCTCAGGGATCAAATTACAGCTTCCTACCAGGGCGTTGATCTAACCGGTACCCATTGGAGCGAGACCCTGTTCAGCATTAAAGGAATTATCCCGGAAGGCATCTCCTTGACTCTTATTACTCACCGGGAAAATCAAGTCCTTCTTCAAGGAATCTCAAATTCCTACCCAATTATCCTGGATTTGGTTGAAAGTTTATATGGACTGGACGCAGTGCAGAGCGTACAGATTGAATCTGTAACACGGATTATTGAAATAGAACCTTCAGTTGAAGTAGTCGAAACCGGGGATGAATCCCAACCGGGCACATCAAAAAATCCATCCTACTCCTTTTCCATCCTGACAACCACAACTGGGGAGGAAGGACTGCCATGAACAATAAATCAAAGAGGGTTTTCTCCCCTATGCGAACTGCCATTCTTGGCAGCGTGATCCTGGCTATGCTGCACATCATCTTGCTAGGAGGAACATACCAGCGGAGAACTGCAGCAGAAAAAATACGGTCTGATAGCGCTGCCCTTGATCAAAACTATGCTGCATTAATACAGATCAGTGAGGAGCAGCTGAGCGCCCTCCGCTTTGAATTGGGACTCGTTCAGGCAGAAGTGGATGATCTACAAAGCTCTTTTCCTGAACCAGGAGCTCCCTTTGCCATTTATCACCGCGGGATGGATCTTTCCCGGAGCAGTGGGGTTGACCTTGACAGCATATCGCACCTGGGAAGTGACCTTCAAGAAACTGTGTCAGGAAATATTCAAACCGATAACTACAGCATTGAACTGACTGGTCTCCTGGATTCCTGTCTGACATTTATTCAGAAGCTTGAGAGAGCCGGGATGGACACTTTGACAATGGAATATGTCAGCATCTGGCCTGATGAAGAACTCTGTTCCCTTGAGATTAAAACCGTTGGTTTTCCGGGAGTTGAAGAGTAATAACCCGGAATCTTCAATTTATCGTATCAGAGAAAGAGAGTGAACCTTGTTTAAGAGAAAGATTACTACGATTAATTTTGAAGGCAATGAAATTAGATTCCTGGTTGTACGGGGCGAGAAAGTCCATTCCTGGAGAACCAAGAAAATTCCTCCTGAGCTGATGAATCAGGGGCTTATCCAAAATCCCGGCTCTGTGGGTAAAATTATCCAAACCACTCTCAAGGAAATCAAAGCCCCCAAGAGGGTTATGATAACTTCTGTCACTGGACAGAGGTCAGTTCATCGAATCATGAGGATCCCCAATATCCAGGATAAACTCTTGGAAGAAACAATCCGCCGTAAAGCAAAACAGGAGCTTGCCATCCCGGTTGATGAGGCTGATCTATCCTGGCGCATAATAACCAGAGCCAACAACCAGATTATTCTTTATCTTCTCGCCGTGCCGAACGCAATCATTGACAGACAGGTCGAAACTCTGCGGGCAGCGAAAATTAAACCAAAGATAATGGACATCAAACCGCTCGCATTACAGCGGTTAGTGAATATAAAAACATCAATAATTGTGAACCTTGAAAGCTTCAGCATGGGTGTGATTGTCATAGTAAATCATATTCCCATCCTGGTCAGGACCATTCCGCTTGAAACGGGAAACTTAACTGATGAAGCAAAAATTGATCTGCTCAGTCAGGAACTCGCCAGGACGGTAAAATATTACAACGAGAGCAATAAAAGCAACCGCCTGCCTGAAGAGACTGTAGTATATCTAACCGGGGAATTATTTGATTATCCCCGCCTTGAATCGCGATTAGAGGAAAGCCCAAATCTGGCTGAAAGACTGGGATCAAGAACCCCTTATAAAACCAGCTTACCCAAACCCCCTTTAGAAATTCCGCCAAAACTATCGATTGCGAGATATGCTGTCAATCTAGGATTAGCGTTAAAAAACACAAAATGACCTCCTTGGCCTGGGTATACAGCTTATTTGGGGTTGTGATTGGCAGTTTTTTAAATGTGTGTGTTGACCGTCTACCAGAAAGCGGATCGCTTGTCTCCCCTCCTTCTCACTGCCCCCAGTGTAAACGCCGTTTAACCGTTCTTGAACTCATCCCAATTTTCAGTTACATCTTTCTCCGGGGCCGCTGCCGGTCGTGCGGGGTTAAGATCCCCGCCCGGATCTTGGCAGTTGAGCTTGGAACCGGGCTGATGTTTTTCTTAATCTGGATTCGTTTTGGTCAAAACTGGGATACTGTACTCGTCAGTATCTTCGGTTCCCTCTTATTGGTGATCGGATTAATTGACCTGGAACACCAAAAAATTCTCAATATTCTCATTTACCCTGCTATTGGCTTCGGGCTGCTGCTGATCCCGCTGACTCATATCACCACTCCCTGGACCTTTTTGGCTGGCGGAGCGCTGGGGTTTGCGGTTTTATTCCTCATTGCCGTTCTTTCTCCCGGAGCAATGGGTATGGGTGATGTTAAACTAACCATTTTTTTAGGGATAATCGTAGGATATCCAGAAATCGTTATTGTCCTCTTCCTGGCTTTTGTATCTGGGGGTTTAATTGCCGGGATTATGCTGGCCTTAAAAAAAATCAACCGCAAAGATACGATCGCCTTTGGACCTTATCTTGCGCTGGCAGGAATGATCACAATACTCTACGGAGATCAAATTCTTGGTTGGTGGTTAAGGAGAATTAGCTGATGAATATTCTCGATCTTTTTGACCTCATGGAACAAAAAGGGGCTTCCGATCTTCACTTGAAATCTACTGCTGTCCCTATCTTGCGGATTCATGGAGATCTTGTGCCGGTACCAGGTCTTAAACCGCTCTCTGCCCAGGATCTTAAATCTGCGTTTGAGGAAATGACAACTCAAGGTCAGCAGGAAGATTTCCACAATAACAAAGAATTAGATTTTTCACATCAGACCCAGGGTGGAATTCGTTTTCGGGTGAACGCCAGTCTGCAAAAAGGGGAAATCAGCCTTGCTCTCAGGCAAGTTGCTCAGGAGATCCCGAGCCTGGAATCGTTGGGACTTCCAGAAATTTGCCGGGACCTGGCATTAAAAAAACAGGGCTTGGTGCTGGTAACAGGTCCCACTGGAAGCGGGAAGTCCACCACGCTGGCTGCCATGATCGAGCATCTAAACCAGCGGGAAGCCCGCAGGATTGTCACTGTTGAAGATCCTATTGAATACCTCTACCAGGACAAACAAAGTTTTATCACCCAGCGGGAATTGGGATCTGATACAAAATCTTTCGCAACAGCCGCAAAACAGGCTTTACGCCAGGATCCTGATGTCATCCTGGTCGGTGAAATGCGTGATCCGGAAACTATGGCCGCTTGCATCACTGCAGCAGAAACTGGACACCTGGTGATGTCTACCCTGCACACCAATAACGCTCCCCAATCCATTGACCGGATTGTTGACTCGTTCCCTCCTTACCAGCAGAATCAAATCCGGATGCAGCTTTCCCTGGCTTTATTAGCAATTCTGGCCCAGCGGCTGCTTCCCAGGCTTGATGGTCAAGGCCGCATACCTGTAGTAGAAGTAATGGTGGCCAATAATGCCATCCGAAATTTAATCCGGGAAGGAAAAACCCACCAGATGATCAGTGTTATGCAGACCGGTATTGATCAAGGCATGCAGACTATAGATAGAGCTCTCCAGCGGGCATACCAGGAAGGATTAATCTCCCTGGATGATGCACTACCGCTGGTTAGCGATGAAAAAGGGTTCCGGTCGTCTTTGGGCGCAGCTTGATCCGAAAGGGGTTTAAGCCCCCGATTCAAGCAGCCAAGATCTCAGAATCATCCCTTTTTCCCCTGAACAATAACAATTCCATAGCAATTACGTCTATATATTCATATTTTCAGCCTTTTGCTGTAAGTTCCCTGTAAGGCACAGCAGGGAAAAATTTGTTTTAATAAAGGCATCCAACAAATTGGAACACCCGGATTCTTTCTAGGTGAATTTATCAACTTTTTTAGAAGACAGACTTATTTTGAAGGAGGCATAATCCAATGTTCAACAAACTTTTCAAAGCCGAAGGCGGCTTCACCCTCGTAGAGCTGTTGGTGACCATCGCAATCTTAGGTGTCCTGTTCGGCATCGTGACCCTGACCCTGAGCGGCGTGGGAGATAATGCAGAAGCTACTGTCATAATCGCTGAATGCGGCGTTGTCCAATCCGCTGCTGATATTTGGCTAGCTTCAGACACCAACCACTCCATCACCCCTCGAGTCGTTGGAGATGTTGCTGTAATAACTGCAGCTGACGCCGATGCGGAGTTCAAGGGGTACTTGCGAGATCTTCCCACCTCGTATACATACTACTGGAACGCCGCTGGTGATGTCACTTGTCCAGACATCATTCCCTAATCAATAAAACCATCTAAACAAAAAACGCCGTCAGTGACGGCGTTTTTGTTTATAAAAGACAGACCTCCGAGGTCGGGTCGACCTCGGAGGTCTCTGTTTATAAATTTGTTGTGATAAATGGTTAAATCCTAGTATTATTCATATAAGCAGATATCGGGAACTTAATCCGGATATCAATAGGTCAGCCACTCTTCTATTATTACAAGGAATATGCATGGAATTTGCTCGAATGCTCGATGAGGATCATCAGCCAAGTGAGGAGGAAATCCTTGCTGTCATCGGCGCAGGAGATCTATGGCTTGATTTGAAGGAGTACATCGACCAGAGTTACGACTTTGTGTCTGAGAAGGTCTTCTATGGCAAGAATTATGGCTGGACGATCCGATACCGCAAGAGCGGCAAGACTCTCATTTCCCTCTTTCCTGAGCATTGTGCTTTCTCCGCCTTGGTAGTGCTCGGTAAGAAAGAGGGAGAGAAGGTTGCTGAAATTCTTGATGAGTTCTCTTCTGCCACCCGCGATCTGATCGGAAGCACAAAGCAACTGCACGATGGAAAATGGCTCTGGATACGTGTGCTTGAGCCATCACATGTCGAGGATGTGAAGCGACTATTAGCTGCGAAACGTAAGCCCATTGCCAATTCATCGTAGGCTTGCAGCAACAGAAACAAGACAGAATCGAGTTAGACCTCCGAGGTCGGGTCGACCTCGGAGGTCTTCTTAAAAGAAAAGTGCCCCCACGGGGACTCGAACCCCGGTTTTAGCCTTGAGAGGGCTATGTCCTAGGCCACTAGACGATGGGGGCAGAACGAAACTCATTCTATCATGACGGCTAACCTCCGTCAACGAGCCAGCGCCAGGGATTCAGAATAACCCCGGTCAAAATCAACCCGAACATTACCAATTTCCTGTTAAAATACCCACATCAATTATCGGATTCCAGGGAGGGCACATGCGCCATCAAGTCACTGCCAAACAACACAGCTCTAAAATGTGTTTTGTGTGCGGGTTAAACAATTCCTTCGGACTCAAGGCATCGTTTTATGAGTTGGAAAACAACCAGTTGGTGGCACTGTTCACCCCGGAAGAAGAACACCAGGGTTATCCCGGACGTCTGCATGGTGGGCTGGCTGCCACCATCCTCGATGAAACTATCGGCCGGGCGATTATGGTCCAGCAAGATGAAATCTGGGGTGTAACAGTTGAGTTTAAGGTGCGCTATCGGGCACCGGTCCCGCTGGGGGTGGAGTTACGGGTGGTCGGACGGATCACCAAAGAAAATCGCCGTTTGTTTGAAGGCACCGGTGAGATTTTGCTCCCGGATGGTCAAATCGCAGTGGAAGGATTTGGCAAATACATCAAACTGCCGCTTGATGATATCGCTGATTTTGATTATGAAGAACAGGAATGGAAAAC
>JBARSJ010000300.1:0-1604 GCA_049644685.1 Anaerolineales bacterium | reverse complement strand
CTGTAACACCTCGGGATGTTCTCTCAGCGGTATCGAGGTGAAGTCGGCGAGTGTCTCGCGAGTAATGTCGTTTGGCGTCGGGCCGAGTCCACCGGTGACAATTATCAGAGGCGCTTTGTCCGCCGCGTAACGCAACGCGTGCTTGAGATCGTCCTGCTTGTCGTCAACGCTCACCGAACCGACGCATTGCAGGCCCAACGGGCGGAGCGTCTGAGTTATGAAATACGTGTGCCCATCGGGATAGATGCCCGAGAGTAGTTCCCCACCGGTAACGACGATGACGTAACGCGTAGTTTCGACACCAACACCGCTCATGCACCGGCCGATGAAACTCGACAGTACAATTACCAGTGACATTACCAACCGGGTCCCTAGGCGTTCTTCCATAACACTCTGGCTCCTGGATAAGCTATGACATACTTTCTCGGCCGGCGCTATTCCATGCAGATGATGTCACCGGCGGAGGTGCTGATGAACAACCGTCCGTTCGCGGCCGCCATGCCGTCCCAGACCGGAGGTTCCGGCAATTTGTACTCGGCAAGCATCTTGCCGTCGGTAGCGGCGAAGGCCGCCAGGATGCCTCCCTTTCGGCCCTCCCATGCCCCGTGCGGATCCTTCGGATCGACCACGTCGGGCGAGCCGGCCACGAAGATCGTATCGGCCGCCCGGACCATTGCGGTGACTCTGATTCCGAGACGCTGCTCCCAAAGGGGCTTCATTCCCTGTTGTCGGCTTCCTTTTATTGGCTTGAAGTTCTGGCCGCGGGCCGGGGCCTTGAGCGGTATACACCTGAGTCGGTAAGCTTTCGTTCCGGGCGCGAAGACTGTCTCTCTGCTGCGCGAATCGTAGAGTTCCACGCCGTAAGCGACGTCCTTGCCCAGGACCATAAGTCCCGAGGTCATCGCCCGTCCGGCCTGCCAGAAGGTCCGGTTGAACCATGTCGGGTCGAGGTAGCCGCCCGAAGTGTAAAGGTGCTCTCCTGCTGCGCCGTCGCAAGAGGCTACCTGCATCTGCCGGATGAACACATTTGCCCCGTCGGTGCCGGGGATGTCGTTGAGCACACCGGCCATCACATTGGCGTTGGGCTCGAGCGGCGTCTTGCCTGTCTCGGGGTCGGGATTATAGATCGTCTCCCTACTGGCGACTTTTCCGGTTGACGGATCCAGTGAGTAAAATTGTATGCCGCCGTCGAGATGCGAGGATCGCCCGGCGGACAGCCAGCATTTTCCATCGTGTACGAGAACACTGCCAGGCACGGGCCAGGGCGACTCCAACTGGCCGAAAGCTGTCACTAGACGACGCTCAGGCGCGGCATCGAAACGCCAAGCGAGTTTCCCGTCCTCGGCGGAAAGACAGTAGGCCTTTCCGTCGGCTGAGCCGAAGATTGCGAGTTCGCCGCTTAGCGTGGGGGGGGAATCCACGCGCGAGTCGGCGGTGTACTTCCAAAGGTTTTTGCCGTTATTGGCGTTCAGAGCGTGGACGGTGTGGGTATCCACTCCGGCAACGAGTAGCTTGCCGCCTGCGACGACCAGGGCGCTGGGTTTATCGCCGATGTTCTTACGCCATGCGACTTCCAATTCTGCACTTACGGCCGATTCAGTTGA
>JBARSJ010000299.1:0-14866 GCA_049644685.1 Anaerolineales bacterium | reverse complement strand
TATTTATGAAAAGCGCCCAACACAGCGTGCACAGCGACCGCTACGCGGCGCGTAACGCAAACCGTTAGTTCTTATATGTCAAAATGTAACCGAGTAGGAATAAAGCCGTTATCCGCCAGGTCGCAGGCCTTATTCCAATCTTGCTTAAAATACATATCCCGGGTGCAATTCTGGTGCATATAGGATATAAACAATATATAGTATATACAAAATAGACACTATTTTCCCCTTTGATTTCACATACTCTCGATGGAAATAACAATTTATCTTGATAAACTGCATTTGAAAGATAATTACCGATAGGTTAACGGTCGAGATCAAAGGTTCTTTGCGGAGCTGAAATAAGACAAAGAGAGGTTTAGTATGGATATAAGTGAATCTGCTCAGTTAGTGATCAACTGGCTCGATAAAAACCAATCCCAATTTATTGAAATGTCCGATCAAATTTGGCAATCCCCTGAATTGGCGTTTAAAGAATTCAAGGCTTCTCGCCAACAAGCCGATTTTCTGGAAAAGGAAGGTTTTTCAGTCAGCTGGAATGTTGGGGACCTCAATACTGCTTTTGTGGCGGAGTGGGGGGAGGGAAAGCCCATCCTCGGTTTCATAGGTGAGTATGATGCTCTGCCGGGATTATCCCAAAAGAATCAGCCCACCAAGGAAGCCATTGAGGATGGTGAACCAGGACATGGATGCGGGCATAATTTGTTAGGCACTGGTGCCGTAGCGTCGGCTGTTGCTGTGCAAAAATGGCTCAAATCCAATGGCAAATCAGGAACCATTCGCTACTACGGATGCCCTGCAGAAGAGGAAGGCGGTGGGAAGGTTTTTATGGCTCGAGAAGGCGCTTTTGACGATCTGGACGCGGCATTGAACTTCCATCCTGGCAAAATCAACATGCCCGCTAAAGGGGGAGCAGTGGGGGTGAATCCAATATACTTCCGATTTTTTGGCCGGACTGCTCATGCGGGCGGTGCCCCGCATGAAGGGCGTTCAGCCTTAGATGCGGTTGAACTGATGAACGTCGGGGTCAATTATCTGCGTGAGCACGTCAAAGATGACGTGCGTATGCATTACATCATCACCGAGGGAGGTATGGCGCCCAATATCGTCCCTGAAGAGGCTGAAGTGTATTATTACATTCGAGCCGCTAAGCCCGACTACCTAACTGAGGTGGTTGAACGCGTCCATAAGGTTGCCGAAGGTGCTGCACTTATGACTGAAACAACCTTTGAGACACGTTTTGAAGTTGGATACTCGGCTTTACTGAGCAACCACTACCTGGCAGATCTGCAGTATCAGGCCATGCAGTTTATCGGCTCGATCGCCTTCACGCAGGAAGAAATTGACTTTGCTCAAGCGATCAATGAGTCATTCACTGGTACGAACTCCGACTATATTAAAGACGTGATCGAATATTTTAAGCCGTCGCCTGAGATGGTCGCAGCTTTTGATGAATACCGCGACCAACCTCTGATTGGAAGAAATTTTATCGCGCTCGATGAACGCATCATCGCAACTGGTTCCACAGATATTGGCGATCTCAGTCAAATTGTACCGGTGAGCTTACTGAGTACCACCTGCTGGCCCACTGGTTGCCCTGGGCACAGTTGGGGGAATGTCGCTGCCTCTGGGATGTCTATTGGGCACAAAGGCATGATGCACGCAGCCAAGATTATGGCGGCAACTGCAATTGAACTTTACTCAGATCCCAGCCATCTTGTTGAAATCCGCCAGGATTTCGAGCAAAAAACCGGAGGCAAGCCATATATTCCCTCAATACCCGAGTATGTAAAGCCGCCACATTACGAACCAAACGGCGATTGACCCCCCACCTTTGCGTTTTAACCTAACACACTCTTCGAGAGAAGGAATCCGTTTATATGGTTTGTCATCCCCGCGAAGTTGGCTGAACCTAACCGATTATTGTCTTTCAAATAACTTCTTATAACCGTACAGGAATAAAGCCGTTATCCGCCAGGTCGCAGGTACCCCAGGGGGCATGCTATTCAAATCCTGCTGGGCCCACTTTTCCCCTTCATTTTTCACTAATTCCATATACCGTACTGGATAGGAGCCTTTATCCATTTGGTTATAGGTTCATATGCTGCTGGGACGATTGAATAAATCATAACAAAACTCCTGATTATAAGTAGAGCTCGTTATTGGTAATTTATTTAGGACTAGATTCGATTTTGGATTATGATAAGAATACTTATCATAATCCAATATTCTTTATTCTTACCTTATCTACTTAATTAGCTTTATACTTCAAATTGGCTATTAACTATGATCATCATTTATATAAAGCAAATATCCATTCATCCTCTCAATAAAATCGACCAAAATGAGTCCATCAAAGGCACGAAATCCATCCTTCCATCCTAATTGCACATAAACTGCACCAGAAATATACGACCTACTCAAGGAAAGGCGACACGATTCATACTTATTAATTGGTAAATTATACTTAATACTGAAAGCATTGATAGTGCATTCTTAGATCTGCTGTTAACAGGATAGCTGAGGTTTTAGAAGCCTATGATTGTGTCATTTAGGATTCAATTTGAATTGTTGTGGCTTGATTGTTTGTAGTTATTATTGTATTGTGTGGATATGGATCCATCTCAATCGAACTCGCTGTGAAAGATAAAGGAGATAATATGAAAAATTTTTCTATCATATCATCCATATTATTGGTCCTGATAATAATGTTATCTGCTTGTTCGCAAGAAACAACGATATCAGTAGATGAAGAAATTATAGGGGATCCACAAAAAACTGCTGAGCAAGAAAAATTTATAGAAGATGTAAAAACTGCCGCTGCCGGCACAGCTGCCGCTTTAGCAAATAACCCTGAATCTACTCCCACAATTATGCCCACTGAAGAATCCATCATTCCAAATCCAATGTTCCTATTATCCAGCACGGATTGCACAAAATCCAATTGGCAGTTTTCCTACACTCGCAGCTTTCAGAGAGTGGATGCCAATTCTTCCTATACACTTACTGGATCTAATGGATACTATGCCAGCGAAAATATGGATTGGATGGCCGTTGGCCAGAGCCACACAAGCGATCTCGATGTGTCTCTCGAGGGAGGTTATGCTGCCAACTTTAACTACAAGATCCAATATATTGGCAATGATGGCTCTTCAGCCACCCTTATCTGGAATTGTGAAACAGGTGAGGTCCTCCAATCTTCCTGGACCCAAGCCGATTAATTCTGGATAAAATTCGTCATCGGGAATATTTCATACGAAAGGTATTTGCTCTTTATGATCCGCCCCCATTGGAAAAGAATTAAAAGTATTGCCTGGATTTTAACAACGACAGGATGAGATATATGAACACTGAACGTGCACAGGTTGCTGTGGTATAGATGCCATTGGTTTCTGGCATTGTTTTTTTATTCCCCTTACAGTTAATTGAATTCTTACTTGTTTCGTTATTACCTATTAGTAATAAGGAGGAGAGACATGTTAGGTTTAAAAAAGAAATTCAATATTGGATTTGCCTTATTGCTATTTAGTATTTTATTATCGGCTTGTGGTCCTTCTCCTGAAAAGTTGGCAGCTGCATCTGCTGCTGAGACTGCTGCCGCTGCCACCAACACACCGACCATTCCACCGACATATACTCCCACAACCCCGCCAACAGCAACTAATACACCTCTCCCATCAGACACGCCCCAACCTACACTCACGCCTACTCCTGCTCCTGACATCATTGATGGTCCCAAAACTTTCTATATGGTTTGGCCTGCATATTCACCGCTGGAAACGTGGGAAGGGTTTCCAATTCATCCAGACGCGGTTAAAGGCCAGGAATATATGGGGGGATATCTCTATTCCACATACCAAACAGGAAAGATATTGAAAGAATATTATCTTTCTATGTTAGGGGAGAAGGGATGGCATTTAGCTAAAATTGGTGAATCTAAAAATGAGTCTTTTCTGTTAATTTTTCAAAATGAGTATGATGAGGTCAGCATTACCATTCTAGATTTTGGAGTTGCGTTTGATAGTTCTAGCTTGGGAACACTTCCACCCCGATCTGTATTTTTAAAGTAAGTTAGGTCTCTTAGCCGTTGTTTGTTCAGTCAGTTGACTTTTTGTTATTTTTCAATTTATCAATCAATATTTGGCTATATCAGATATATCATTATTCAAAATATTGGCAAGCTGGAAATCAATCTATATCCACCAGGTTATAAGTGCTCGAGACAAGAATAGTTGGCGTATACAACATAAAATAATTACTTGTCTTTTGATAAATTAGATATCAAAATAACATTTTCCGATGCAATTCCGGTGCATATAGGGTAGAAACAATATACACAATATACGCTGTATACCCAGTTTACCCCCTTATTTTCCCCTGAAATCTCATTCTCTCGATGGATCGATTATTAAGCAGTGGCCTTTTAAGCCATTGGTTGGAGGTTCTCGTTAACTGGTTGTCAGGTTTAATCTGGTTATAGGATGACAATCAGAATTCAAATCAGGGACTGCCCTTGAAAATATTCAAAATTGATGATTTTTAGCTTAAAATTATTGACAGCAACACCCAATTATGCTACATTAATAGGTAGTAGATTAACGTCGGAAGGACAAGAGAAAGTCCCTGCATCCGGTCCAGGAGGAAAGAGCATTAACCAGCCCGGGTCCGGGGAGAATTGTCCGTGAAGGTGGGTATTCTTAAGAGTTTGAGGTGTATGCGCTGCCCACCAAAACAACACCTCAACACAGCTGCCCGGTGTCCCGACGCACCAACCGGCGACCGCGGGGACTACGCTCCCCGCAGCCGTCGAAAAAACCTGGGATTTTGGTCTCAGGTTTTTTAGTTAACAAGAAGGAAACGGGATCCTGCAAGGATGCCGTTTCCAATTGTCGCGAGGACCCCGTTTCCAATTTGACATCCCGGGGGACAACTTTTATACTCTAACCATGGCCAAGAAAAAACGCTTATTCCTCAAGATATTGCTTGGCAGTTTGTTCCTCCTCGGTTTTGCCATCCTTTTCCTCGAGTTGGGAAGCAGGCTGTATCAGGAACCCGACCAGGACTTTCCAACCCCTGAATGGGCAGTCTGTGATCTGGACCGTTATCCCCTGGATGAGGGGAAAACCCTTGTCATTCAAGAACTGGTGGGTAAAAAAGTCCAGGGAGAAAAGATCACCAGGGAGGACTTGGATCGGGCGCTGATCTCCGCACCCCAATATGATATGCCTGGTTTGAACGGGGTCGTCTGCAATCAGATGATTTTTATCAGCAGCCGGCTGCCGGAATCCGCCCGCTATTATGTCGCCCGCCATGAATTGGAGCATGTTTTTCAACAGCATGGAATGGATGGTGATTGCCAGGATTGGGAGCTTTGTGCCACCTGGGCGGCTGCCTGGGAATTTCCCCTCGGCTTGCTGAGAACAATCAGCTCTTCCTTGCGGGAAGCGTACCGCATTTCTCCTTCCTTGTGGAGTTTTTTATTCGGTTCCTGGAGGATCTTCAAGTTTACACTGCTGCCCTAGATTGAAAAAACCTGAGAGTACAAGCTCAGGTTTTTGTTGTTAAAAAGAAGGAAACGGGATCCTGCGAGGATGCCGTTTCCAATTGCTGCGAGGATGCCGGTTCCAATTGCTGCGAGGATGCCGGTTCCAATTGCTGCGAAGATGCCGTTTCCAATTGCCGCGAGGGACCGGGTTCCTGGTGAAAAGAAGGAAGCGGTTTCCTACAAGGAAGCCGTTTCCAATTCAGTTGGCAGGTGAACTGCAATTTTGCACACATCATCCCCAGCCATCACGCTTTCCAGCACTTCCACCGTTACCGGCTCTCCCAGAATTTCCTCCCAGATTCCCTGGTAAAAACCCGCCCCGCAGTAGCAGTAGACCTCGGGCAAAGCCGGTTCCAACCCCACACCGTCCCGCACTCTGGGACAGTGGCAGTACAGGCGGCGCTTCTCCGCCGGGTCGGTCTCGTTAAAATAATCGACCAGGAAACCGCTTTTGGGGATCTTGGTGGCGATGATTGAATTCCCTTCCCGGTACCCCGCCAGCCCCCAACCCCTGGAAATAATCTCAACCACCAGCTCTTCCTCCAATTCCAATGTTTCCCGCAGGAATCGCTCAAACTTAACCTGCAGCATTTCCACTGCTGAATCGATATCACCTGTGGATAGAAATATCTCTTTAATATCACCCAAATCTTCCACTGGGTAGCGGCAGGCGCAGCCGGTCAGGATTTCCCTTTGAGTATGCTCATCCGTGTGTTCCGCCAGCAGGTCCAGCGCCCCGCAGGTCCAGATTATTTTTTCAGCCGAGCCTGTTTCCTGGATCAGTTCCTCGCCGCCCTGGAGGACCAAATCGCGGACTTCTGCTCCCGCGGCGTCTTCCACCGCAAGGGATAATTTATCCTGCCAGTACCTTTCAAAATCAAACTCTTCCCTTTTTTCGCTCATGTTTTTTCCCGGTATAATAAAAAAAGACCTTCAGCTTAAGAGTATAGCACAGGGAGAAAAGGGGAGGGAAACCACCCCGGCGAACCCTTTCGGATCCAGGAGGAAAAATGTCAGCAGAAAAAAACCGCCAGTTTATGAAAACAGATTTTGCCGAGTCTAACCACCAGCGCTCGGATCAGGCAAAAGGACTGCCTTTTCCGCCCCTGCAAAAAGAGGCTCCCGCCGGGGAGATGGAAGTGGTGGACCTGCCCGAGCCCGATCCGGGGGTTGCCGTAAAAACCGAGTTTTACCAGTTATTAAAGGACCGGGAAAGCCGCCGCCAGTTTACCGATGAATCCTTTTCCCTGGCAGAACTTTCTTTTTTACTTTATTCCACCCAGGGGGTGAAGGAAGTTGTGGGCGAGGATTATGCCACCCGCAGGACAGTGCCCTCAGCGGGCGCCCGCCATCCTTTTGAGACCTATCTGGCGGTCAACCGGGTGGAAGAACTCACCCCCGGTTTGTACCGCTATTTGCCCCTTACTCATCAATTGCTGTTCCTGGAGCCCTCCGATCAGCTGCTGGAGCCGCTGGCAAAAGCCAACCTCGGGCAGCGTTTTGTGGGTCAGTCCGCCTCTGTTTTCATCTGGAGCTGCATCCCCTACCGGGCGGAATGGCGCTACCAGAATCATGCCCACAAAAATATGCTGATCGATGTCGGACATATCTGCCAGAACCTGTACCTGGCTGCTGAAGCCCTGGGCGCCGGCACCTGCGCCATCGGGGCTTATGACCAGACTGCCATGGATTCTCTCCTGGAGCTGGATGGGGTGGATGAGTATGTGGTTTACCTGGCGCCGGTGGGTAAGATATAAGCCTTGATCTGTGTCTAGATACTATCAAGTTGGATTAATATTTAATCTGCTCCCTCTGGGAACAGATTAAAAACACAGTCAAGGAGAAGAAATGAAAAAGTTTCTCTTGTTAACTATTGGTTTTGTGCCCCCTACCGCTGAAATCATGGCTGATTGGAACAAATGGTTTGCTTCGATCGGAGACGCCATTGTTGAGCACCACGGTTTGGCCTCCGGAATTGAGATCACCGCTGGCGGCTCACGTGATTTACCGTTGGATTTAGAGGCAATAACAGGCTCAATGGTTATCCAGGCGGAAGATATGCAGGAAGCAGAAAAGATCGCCCAGAAATGTCCCAGCATCACCAGTATTAGAGTGTATGAAATAAGGTCCCATTAAGGACAGATAAATTATTTTTACTCTCTACAAAAAAATGTATTGAAAACAGGAGGCTGAATAAGAGCCTCCTGTTTGTTATTTCTCTGAATCAATCATATCTGTCTAAAAAAAGGGAGGGAAAGATGATTCAGCTGAGCCGGGTCCGCTTCTGGCATTTGATGGTGGGCACCGGGTTTCTTTTATTGGTCATCGGGCTGATAATGATCTTTTTACCGTCCGGGGTGGGGGACAGCGAACCTTTCCTGATTGAATTCTTTGAAGCCAGAATTGAAGGCAGTGAAATGGGTCTGGCCTTGATTGTGTTGGGTTTGTCTTGTTTCCTGATCGGCCGCAAGGATCTGGCGGATTTAAGAACTTATCAAACGGTCCAGGAAGATCTGGGTAAAACCAGCACTCTGACTGCCAGGTTAGTCGCCAACCGGGTGGAAAAGACGCTCAATGGGGTTCCGGATACAAACAGCAGCCTGGCCCTGCTGGCGTCGATACCGGAGCTGGACCTGGCAGGTACCCGCCTCGCTTTGAAAGAAATCCAGAATGGGGTAGACCCGGATCGGAAACCAGGGGGGATCATCCGTCTGGCGGAACAGGGGATGGAGCTGCTGAAAGCCCTGGAAAAGGAAGGTTTTTCAATTTAGGATTTCTTAGGAAAGGGGGTTAAGGAACCAGATTACCCTAATAGATTTGTATAACCCTATTTGTCGACCCCCCCCTTTTTTTGAAGTTGCCTGAAAAGGGTCTTGACAAAACAGGTTTCTTGTTGTAGAGTACTCTATATAGCAGAGCATTCTGTATATTGCACTACTCTATTGGAGGGATGATGAACATATCACCTACGGAAGCTGAACAAGCCTTACAAGCAATCCAGACCATGATGCGCAAGACAAAAAAGGCGATCTCAAACAGCGGGGCTTACAATTTCCTGATCGTTTGGGGTGTTATCTGGCTGTTCGGTTTCCTCTCCAATCATTTTTTTGACACTAAAACCGCTGGGTATATCTGGATGGTTTTGGATATCCTGGGAGGTGTGATTTCAGCCATATTGGGTTTCCGTTTGAGTCGTAAGGTTCGCAGCCCATCAGGGTTAGCCTCCGGGAAAAGAATTGCCTGGTTTTGGCTGATCTTATTTATTTACTGTTTTTCCCTAATTGTTGTGGTCTCGCCGATAGATGGTAAACAGATGGCGGTGAGCATCGTTTTATTTGTTATGCTCGGTTGGATAGCTATGAGTTTATTGTTATCCGCGGCGTCTGTCTGGTGGGGATTGGCGATTACTGCCCTGTCATTGATCGGCTATTTTATCCTACCGAATATTTTTTACCTCTGGATGGCTGTTCTCGGGGGAGGTGGAATGATCTCCTTGGGCATTTACATCCGGAACAAGTGGTGAACCATGGCAGAGTTAAATGAAACAATCCATCAACCCGTTCGTCTGCGTATCATGGCTTCCCTCGTGACCCTGGGATCAGACGAAGAAGTCGACTTCACCTACCTGCGTGATCTGTTGGAGGTCACCGATGGAAACCTGGGTGCCCATCTGCGGAAACTGGAAGAATCCGGTTACATCACGATCAACAAAGAGTTTGTGGATCGAAAACCGCGAACCTTTATCTCCGCAAACCAGGTAGGCCGGAAGGTCTTCAACGAGCATGTGGAAGCCTTGGAATCCATTTTGAAAAACAAGTGAGGATTGAGATGAGCACTATTGTAAAGGTGGAAGGATTATGCAAAACCTACGGCAAAACCATCGCCGCGGATAAAGTCTCGTTTGAAATTCAGGATGGAGAAATTTTTGGCATGGTTGGTCCCAATGGTGCTGGCAAAACGACCATCATCGAATGCATCGAAGGTCTGCGGCAAGCGGATCGGGGGAATATCCAGGTTCTTGGTTTGGATCCCGTTAAGCAAGAGCGCCAATTACGACCGCTCCTGGGCATCCAGCTCCAGCAAGCCCATCTTCCGGATAATCTGAAGGTTTGGGAAGCACTTGACCTTTATTCCTCCTTCTACAACCACACCTTAAATTGGGAGGACCTGGTCAGCAGGCTGGGTTTGGTTGAAAAGCGGAACACGGCTTTTCGGAAACTCTCAGGAGGGCAGAAGCAGCGTCTTTTTATTGCCCTCGCGTTACTTAATGACCCACAGTTAATCTTCCTGGATGAATTGACAACCGGTCTGGACCCGCATGCGCGTCACGCCATCTGGGATCTGGTGCGAGATGTTCGAGCACGAGGGAAAACCGTATTTCTGACGACCCACTATATGGAGGAAGCAGAGCGCCTTTGTGATCGAGTTGCCATTTTGGACTACGGGCAGATCGTGGCCATCGATACCCCTGACAACCTGATTGCAGACTTAAAGATCAATGAGCGAGTGATCTTTCGTGTCTCCGGAGGGTGGACTCCTGATGGATTATCTAACCTTCCCCGAGTTGCGCGGGTTGAGAAACAGGGTGATAAAATGGTTGTCTACGCACGGACAAATGGAATTGATAATTCCACCCCAATCGTCACCGAGGTAGTAAATGCCCTGACCTCTGCAGGGGTCCATTTCAGTGATCTGCGTACAGAACATCCCGATCTTGAAGACGTCTTCCTGACCTTAACTGGACGGCAGCTGCGTGAAGAAAGGAGCGAATGAAATGCGCGCGCTAACCAAATATACCTGGACTGAAATCAAACTTTTCCTCCGTGAGCCTCTAGGAGCTTTCTTTACTCTGGTTTTTCCTCTAATGATGCTTTTCCTGTTTGGCACAATTTACGGAAATGAGCCTTCGCCATATTTTAACGGCTATGGTACGGTAGACGTATCTGTTCCAGCCTATACCGCGATGATCATTGGGACCACCGGCATTATGGGTTTGACCATCACAATGTCAACCTATCGCGAAAAAGGCATCCTGCGCCGTTTGCGGGTCACTCCTCTCCGGCCTCAAGTGATCCTGATCGCCCAGGTGGTGGTTATTTTTTTGATGACTGTTGCTGGAATGCTGTTGTTGATCTTAGCTGGAAAATTGGTGTACGACATGCGGTTTGATGGCAATCCTCTGAGCGTTGCGCTTGCATTTATGCTGAGCAGCTTTAGTTTCTTTTCTCTGGGTTTTGTCTTGGCTTCAGTGATGCCAAATGCGCGTACAGCCCAGGTTGTAGGGATGGTGATTTTTTATCCAATGCTCTTCCTGTCGGGTGCGGGATTGCCGCTGGAGATCTTGCCAGAGGGGGTGCGGAATTTCTCGAAGTTCCTGCCCCTTACTCATGTTGTCACACTCTTGCGTGGTCTGTGGACTGGTGGTGCCTGGAATCAGCACACCACTGAGGTCATTGTATTGTTCGGTATGTTGGTAGTGGGGGTGCTAATTTCCGCGAAGACTTTCCGTTGGGAATGAGCATGAATTAAATTGTTGCTCAGGTTAACCGCCGGGATCAGCAACTGCGTTGACTTGGGAACCCAAAGCTATAAATCAAGATAAAAACCTCAGTTATCAAGTACCAGTTTTTTCTAGATTTTCCTTCGGATAGTGAGTTATTTATACAAAAACCGCTTGACAATTCTGTCAAGCGGTTTTCTTAAAAAAACTAGTGAGCGTGTAAGGACTCGAATAGCATGCCCCCTGGGGTACCTGCAATCAATGACGATGTTGTATCGATCCCTTACTCGGTTGCTTCTTTCCTGGTGCGCAAACTGATAAAGATGCCAATCGCCAACGCGACTAAACAGGCAGCGGAGATGATGAGAGCGACCGTACGCGTCGAGCCGCCAGTCGCAGCTACGCTGATGATCATCGGGGCAATCAGCAGCGAGACCAGGTTGACAACCTTGATCATCGGGTTGAGGGCAGGACCAGCAGTGTCCTTGAGGGGATCACCCACTGTGTCGCCGATGACGCCAGCCTTGTGCCGCTCAGAGCCCTTACCCAGGTTGTTCTCCGGGTCCGAAATCTCAGCCTCAATTTGCTTCTTGGCATTGTCCCAGGCGCCGCCTGAGTTGGCCATGAAGACTGCCAACAGCTGCCCGGTGACGATGATGCCCGCCAGGAAACCGCCCAGTGCCTTGGCGCCGATCATGAAGCCTACGATAATGGGTAAGAGGATGCCCAGCATGGCGACGACGATCAACTCACGCTGCGCCGCATTGGTGCAAATAACCACCACTTTGCCATAATCGGGCAAGACTGTGCCTTCCATCACTCCCGGGATGCGGAATTGTTTGCGCACTTCCTCAATGATCAAGGCCGCTGCGCGCTCAACTGCCCTCAGCAGCACGGAACTGAATAAGAAGGGCAGCGCGCCGCCGATTAACAACCCAACAAAGACGATGGGATCAGCGATGTTAAGCCCTACCGCCTCCAGCCCTGTGATTTCAATGTACGAGGCGAACAGGCTCAAGGCCGCGATAACGGCCGAAGCGATGGCGATGCCCTTGGTGATAGCCTTGGTAGTGTTGCCTACGGCATCCAGGGTCGCCAGGGTTTTCTGGGCCTCGGGATCGGTAAAATCCTCCTTGGCCATTTCGGCAATACCGCCGGCGTTATCGGCGAGCGGACCAAACGCATCCATCGCCAGGTTGTTGCCTGTGTGCGAAAGCATTCCGATTCCCGCCAGCGCCACCGAGTACATAATGAATATAAACTCATGGCCGACTGGCGCAGGTTTGAAGCTGGTGATAATGAGCCCGATCACTAGCACACCCAGCGCGCTGAAGATACCATTTTCGATTTTTTTGGACTTGATGGCCAGGTAAATGCCTGCCACCACTCCGACGACCACCGCTACGCCAATGATTATTGGTATCAACGTTGCTGGAATAGTGATCGAGTAGATCCCAATTGACAGCATGATAGCAATCACGATAATGAGAGCGGCCCACACGGTGCTTTCGTAGCCAACGGCCAAACCAGCGAGGATAAGTGTCGCCGGACCGGTCTTGGACGAGCGCACCAGCCTGTTCACAGAAGGCGTTCCTACTTCAGTAAAGGCTGCTGTGTACTTGTTGAAACTGACCGCCAGCAGAATGCCAGCCGCTGTGGCGGCAAAAAGACGCAGGTCTTTTGCATAGTATAAGGCCAGAAAGAAAAAGGAAACTGTCGAGATTATGGATGAAAGATCGTACGAGAGATCCATTGCCCGGAAGGCATCTCCCTTGGTCGGCCATAAGGATACGGCGTAGGTACCGATGATGCTTGAGAAAACGCCGATGGCCCGCACCAGGAGCGGGAAGACGATCCACTTCAGGCTGTTGGTTGGGTCTAGCTGCATAACAGCCAGCCCCAGGATCATAGCTGAGACGATGGTCACTTCATAGGACTCGAAGACATCTTCAGCCATGCCGCTAAAGTCTCCCACGTTGTCGCCTACCAGGTCAGCGATTGCGGCTGCGTTGCGCGGATCATCTTCCGGAATTCCCGCTTCAACTTTGCCGACCAGGTCAGCGCCCACATCAGCGGCCTTAGTATAAATGCCACCGCCCACACGCATAAACATTGCCAAGAGAGTGCCTCCAAAGCCGAAACCCAAAAGCACCTCCGGCGCATGTTCACCGTAGAGGATAAAGATGATGGTGCCGCCCAGCAAGCCCAGCCCATCGGCTAACATGCCAGCGATGGTGCCAGAGCGATAGGCCACGCGCAGCGCCCCACTGAAAGAGCCCAGGCGAGCCTGTTGGGCCACGCGCACATTGCCGCGGGTACCAACAACTCTAAGCCCGATTTGGCCGATTGTGAGCGAGCAGCCAGCTCCCAGGAGCAGCGCTGCGCCGCGCCCAATCGAGATGCTCAACGGGGCATCTGCCAGGTGAGCGGTGAAATATAACAGGATTGCTAAAACAATTGAAAGAGGGATAACAACTTCCATCTGCTTATTCAGATAAGCTATCGCCCCGGTCCGAATAGCGTTAGAAATTTCCTGCATTTTTTGAGTGCCAGGGTCTTCCCGCAATACCTCGCGTGCCAGCATCCAGGCATAAATCAAGGCCGCTATGGACGTAATCAGGACGGCAATCAATCCAACTTGTTCAAATAATGTCGCGTGTCGTAATGTCTCAAGTCCTCCCATTTCTTCTCCTTTATAACTAAGATAACTTACTGATAAATTTACTAATTGGCAGCACTGCTGTTGAAACGGTTAAATGTATTCTTATTAATACTAGATCAACAGCTCATGTTTTTTAGCGTGGTGTGTTCCATACCTCACCATCCACGCCTGGTGTACATTTACCTGGGTTGTTTGTCGCTTATTTAACTGCTAGGGCTCGGGCTCCAAGCGAGCGGTTAAGGATAAACGGGGGAGCTCACCAGCAGCAGCATATTATTTACTTCAAAAAAATGTACCCGATTTGTAATCAATTATTGCCGCAGTTTGACACCTGTCCATGGGTTTTAAGCAACCAGGTGTATCAGGGGTTCTGCAGGTCGACAGTTTATTATAAACTTAAATTTAAAAAAATGGTGTTGATTTAATTACAGCTGGTAAAAGATTATGACATTCTAACCTGGATAAAAGGTAAATATGTACGGTCATTTACTGACTTTTGTCCAAAAATGAAGTGGCAAATAAGCTGGAGAGGTTAATTTATAAGAAAAAATTGTACCAGAATTGCTCAGAAAGGTATTTATCTAAAGGCAAATCCCCCAAAATGGAGGAAAGAGGAGTTGGATTAAAAACCACAGAGAAAACTCACACAATCATTCATGCATCATTAAATACTGCTATGAAATTTGGATTAATTGCCTCCAATCCAGATATGATGACAGAAATTCCAAACCCTAAAAAGAAAGAAATGAAGTAGCAGATAAGATGGATAGACTATGATCAATTTAGATAACTAGGTAAATACCAATATATAATAGACTTAAGCAGATAACAGGCATAAATGCGCATTATCAATAGGTTAGGCGCAATAGCTTTGCTAAATGTTGTCTATGATGGTTTTCTTGCCCTCCATGGCACGAAAAATCTTTGGATAGCCCAAATGGTATGAGGATCTTATGACAGATAAAAACACAAAAAAACAGCTTCCCGGAATATTACGTTTCTTAACTAAGCTTCTTCAAATCATCCTTTATCTACCGATTCAAATAATCTTCATTCCTTTTGCTATCATTGGACTAATAGATGCGATTTACAAGGAAATGAGAAAAAGCAAGAAACTGAGTGTTTCCTTCACGGCAATTCAAGCGCTTCAATATAGGTG
>JBARSJ010000298.1:0-2099 GCA_049644685.1 Anaerolineales bacterium | reverse complement strand
GAGGGGCGCTGGCGGACTCAATAAAGTCAGCTGTAATTTGTTCATCACCAAGCTGCTCGCAGGCAGCGTAGGCCTTTTCCCACCACTGATGATTCGCATAGATATCTACCAGCCTGTGAAGCAGCTCTTTTGCCTGATCAGGACCTTGTTGTTGGAAGTGCTGCTGCAAAAAGTCGCGGAAGAGATGATGATAGCGTAGCCAGGTTTCACCATTGTCGACAGGTTGGATAAAGAGGTTTTGCTGGAGCAGTTGCTGGATTAGTTCCTGCCAGTTTTTTTCCCCAACAGGATTACCCAGCGCTTGCTGGCAGAGGGAGGTGTTAAATTCTTCCAGCAGGGAAGAGCGGAGCAAAAAATCCTGCATTTCAGGCGGCTGCTGATTCAGCACCTGCTGAGCAAGATAATCATATAGATCAATTCCTGCTGCGCGGGCTGCGCGGCCGTGGTCTGTTAACCCCTGCCAGGTGGTTTCGGCGGTGAGCAGCAGTCCGGTGATCCAGCCCTCGGTTTCTTCCGCAATCCTTTCAGCATCTTGATCACTCACTTCCTGCTGGAAATTGGTTCGAAGCAGAGTTTTGATCTCGTCAGGGTGAAATGCCAACTCCTCAAAGCTCAAACCCTTCACCTGGGACCGTCCAACCATCAAGGGCAGGTCAGGGAGGCTGAGCAGTGAGCGGGAGGCGATTACCAGATGGCAATTTTCGTCCATTTCCTGGGCAAATCGGTTGATGAACTGATTGATTTCGGGACTGCTGTCGACCAAATGGAAATCATCCAGCACAAGCGCAAAATGCTCTTGAACATGATCATAAAGGTCGTTGATAACAGTACGCAGAACCTGTTCTTGATCAATATCACCTCCGCCAAGGCTGTTGATCAAGGATATGCTTGCCCCTCCAAATTCAGAGAATTGCTGGCGGATTGCGGCAATAAAATAATTCACAAACCGGATAAAGTCTTTATCTAGCGGGTCCAGCGCCAGCCAGCATACAGGATATTCCACCTGATAAGCCAGATCCACAAGTAATGAAGTTTTCCCATAGCCTGCCGGTGCGGCAATCAAAGTCAACCGGTATTCCAGAAGGTCATCCAACATACTCAATAGCCGTTGGCGGCTGAGCAAGTCAGGGCGGCGCCTGGGAAGGATAACTTTAGTCCGAGTGATGGTAATGCTCATATAATTTCAGAATCCGAAAAAAGGTATGCAGCTAAGGATGGGTTTTTTCTGCTAACATTATTATATATGTAGAGAAGTTCCTGATTTCGCACGAATCTACCCTTGGCATAATTTGTCAATGGAAAATATTTTATTTTCCCTGTACTTCCAATTAGACGAGTGCGTTCACCTTGCGGGCTGAAATCCCCTGAATATATGCTTCCTGGATTACGGCCAGCAAGACACCTTCTGAACGTTTCCTCAGTTCCAGCAGAGAGGGGAAAAAGCTGCCTTTTCGCTGTCTGGCGTCAGAGCTTTTGGGGCATATTCCCCAATTTTAAGTAGAGACTTTTCACTCTGATTATACTCCCTGCATTGCAGACGATGAAGCCCCTTGCGTATTCGTAAAGTCCTTCTTTTGATCTACTTCGTCCTCAACACGCCCTCTCTCAACAACCGCCGATGATAACCCTGATTGTATCCGCTGAATTCAGACCCAGATCTTATTGTGAAATATGCGTCAGCAAACTCTGGTACAACTCCATTAAATAAAAACCCATCCTGACCTCAATGTGCAGTTCGGGATGGGCACAATTAAGTGGCCGGTATTGGACTCGAATCTCATCTAACTCACAGCTTAGGAATTTTGATGTTTGAGGAGACTTATGGGACCTGAGAGATCAGTAAGTCCTGAATGACCAATTACTCCGGGTTTAAGGAATGTTTGCTGAAAAATTCCCACATTAACGCCGAGGCGTTGATCTCCTGATTAGTATATCCGGCGATCCAGACCGGCAGCTTTTCACCTCCCGGCCAGGTATGGCCGCCACCCTCAATTCTGTACAGAATCACCTCACCATCTCCTTCATCGCAAGGGTAGGATATTTGACTGATATCACTCGTTACCTGAGTGATCTGAGGGATATTAGTGCAGGCATTATGC
>JBARSJ010000297.1:0-9813 GCA_049644685.1 Anaerolineales bacterium | reverse complement strand
ACTCCCCTTGAAGCTGGCCTCGGATTTACTGTAAAATTCGATAAACCAGGTGGTTTCATAGGAAGGGATGCCCTGCTCCGCCACAAGGAGAACGGTCCACTGCAATATCGGATGGTGCAGTTCCTGTTAGAAGATCCAGAACCGTTGCTTTATGGTAACGAATTGATCTACCGGGATGGTGTGAATGTGGGATACCTGCAAACTGGCGCCTATGGATTTACGCTAGGCGGCGCAGTCGGAATGGGATTTGTTGAGAATGAGGAAGGAGCCAGTAAAGAGTTTATCAACAGCGGTAAATATGAGATTGATATTGCCGAAAATCGCTACCCGGCCAAAGCATCATTAACGCCCATGTATGATCCGGAAGGGGAAAAAGTTCGTTCCTGACTTTAAGAAGTTAAAGGAAAAATATCAGTTAAGGATACAATAATATTACCGGGATATCAGACAATTCACTGATAAATCGAATAAATATAGAATCCAACTTGAGGTAGCCTTGGAAATTAATCTGCAGCTTTTTTCAATCCTGCGCGATAAACTTCCCTCCGAACTTAAGGGGCGGACAATTATGCATTTAAACGAAGGGGCAACACTAAAAGATCTGCTGAAGGAGCTTGAAATTAAAGGTAAAGTTGTTATCAGCGTGAACGACATCCAAGAAACAGACCACTCCAGACAACTGATTGATGGTGAAAAAGTGATGATTTTTTCCTCAGTTGGCGGAGGGTAATACCCCCGGGAAAAAAGAAGGAGATATACCATGACACACGGATATCACGGAAAAATATTGCATGTTGATCTTACAAATAGCAAGTTTCAAGTAGAAGAACCAGATGAGGCATTCTACCGGAAATATCTGGGTGGAAGCGCGTTGGCTATGCATTATCTCCTCAAAGATATGCCCCCCGGCTCTGATCCGTTAGGTCCAGATAATATCCTGGTACTTGCTCTCAGCGTGGTCACTGGTGCTGGAATCTCAGGGCAGAGCCGGATGACAGCGGCCGCAAAATCCCCATTAACGGGGACGATCGGAGATTCCCAGGGCGGAGGTTTCTTCCCGGCTGAATTAAAATTCGCCGGATTTGACGCCCTTGTGATTAAGGGAAAATCTCCCAAACCGGTTTATCTCTGGATCAAGAATGGCCAGTATGAATTGCGGGATGCCTCTCATCTGTGGGGATCTATCACTGGTGAGTCTGAAGCCGCAATCCGGGAAGAGCTGGGGGATGAGAAGATCGAAGTTCTACAGATTGGTCCAGCCGGTGAAAAGGCGGTTCGGTTTTCCGGAATCATCAGCAATTCTAACCGGGCTGCTGGACGCACCGGGATGGGTGCCGTGATGGGGTCCAAGAACCTTAAAGCTGTTGCGGTAAGAGGAAAAAATCGTCCCAGCATAGCCAATAAAAGCAGACTTTCCAAACTTGCCAAATGGGGTGCCACAAATCTGGAAGATTCAGATATCGCTGGATTGGCAAAATACGGCACCAATGAGACTACGGGAGCAAATCAGGCTTCTGGTACTCTTCCCGCATACAATTACAACAGCGGTGTTTTTGATGGCTGGGAAAAAATTGATGGTCCTACAATGTATGATACTGTCCTGAGAGGTGCGGCAGAGGGAAAACAGGATCGTGTTGGGCGTGACACCTGTTATGCTTGCACAGTCAGGTGCAAACGAGTTGTTGAAATAAAGGATGGCCCCTACCAGGTTGACCCCCGTTACGGGGGACCTGAGTATGAAACAACTTCAACATTTGGTAATTACTGCGCCATTGAAGACCTGGCTGCTATTTGCAAAGCCAATGAAATCTGCAATAAATACGGCATGGATACTATCTCCTGCGGAGCCACCATTTCCTGGGCATACGAAGCCTTTAATGAAGGCAAACTGACCCTTGAAGATACAGATGGTCTGGACCTTTCCTGGGGCAACGCTGAATCAATGGTCAAATTGACAGAAAAAATAGCCAAACGGGAAGGTTTTGGAGATCTATTGGCTGAAGGATCAGAAAGAGCAGCTAAATCTATCGGCAGGGGAACAGAAGCCTATCTGATCACCTTTAAGGGTCAGGAAGCTCCGGCTCACATGCCGCGCGTGAAACGATCACTGGCAGTGATCTATGCTGCAAATCCTTTCGGCGCGGATCACCAATCCCACGAACATGATCCTGCGATCGAAGATGATTTTGAATATTACACCGAGCGATTGGCTGTGATGGGATTTACCGAGGGGGTAGAACCCCGTTCGCTAGGCGATGAGAAAATGCGGTTTACAGTAGCATCCCAACGCTTATATGCCGCAATGGACAGCTTAACTATATGTCAGTTCGTATTTGGTCCTGCCTGGCAGCTTTACGGGCCCGATGATATCGTTGAACTTGTCCAGGCAGTTACCGGCTGGGAAGACTTCAGTTATGCCGATATTGAGAATGTCGGTGAAAGGCGGATCAATATGATGCGCATGTTTAACGCCAGGGAAGGATTCGATCGCCAGCAGGATCTCATCCCGGAGAAGCTCTTTAAACCTCTCAAAGGTGGCGCCAGTGATGGTTGGAAGCTCGATAAGGATGAGGTGGAACAAGCCCTTGATACCTATTTTGAACTTTCAGGATGGGATGTCCAAAGCGGGATTCCGACTTCAGACAAACTGGAAGAACTGGGATTGGCCTGGACCGCAGAATAACCAGGACCAGACTTAAACTAAAAGATCCTCTCTAGCGAGAGGGTCTTTTTTTAGAGGAGCCCCATATTAACACCGAACTCGTTTCAAGCCAGGATCATACATAGATTTCAAGGAGACTTCAGCAGGATAACGGACGCCGGCTATATCAATTTCGTAGGATCCACTCATCACAAATTCAGGGGTGACGATCCCCCCCTCATTTTCAACAGGTCCAACGCCAACAGAAGCGCCCAGGGTATGGCCATAGGCACCAGCCATGATATTCCCTACTGGCTTTCCATCCCGGTAGATGATCTCACCGTAATACATCATTGGTTCTGGATCTTTTAGCAGGAACTGCGGCATCATATAGGAGTAACCTTTTTCTTTTAGTTTCAAGAGAGCATCCCGACCTATAAATCCGCCTGGTTTATCAATTTTCACAAAATATCCCAATCCTACTTCCAGAGGTGTATCGGTATTGTCTATATCACTACCATAGTCACGATAGGCTTTTTCCAGGCGCAGTGATTCCAGCGCTTGCAGACCGATATGTTTCAATCCGAAGTCGACACCAGCCTCTACAACTCTGTCAAAAACGTGCAGGGAGAATTCAGTGGGAATATACAGCTCCCAGCCCAGTTCACCAACATAGGTCACCCGGATGGCTTTTACAGGGGAATAACCAATATCGATCTCCTGCATGGTCAGGAACGGGAAGGCTTCATTAGACATGTCAGCATGTGTCAACTGGCTCAACAGGTCACGAGATTTTGGTCCCTGGAGGTTCAGAACACTGTAGGCGGAAGTAATATTGGTCACAAAAACATGAGCTTCAGAGGGGATATGGCGCCTTAACCAGGCCTGTACAGCCGTAGTAGTTCCATCTCCAGTTAGTATCAAAAATTGATCCTCTGCCATTCTGGTTACTGTTAGATCCGCTTCAATGGTTCCGGTCTCATTTAACCATTGAGTGTACACACAACGACCAACAGGAACTGCAATATTATTGGCACAAATAGGATTGAGGTATTTTTCAGCATCTCGGCCCTGAACCAATATTTTCCCCATTACAGAATAATCAAGTAATGATACATCTTCTCTGGTTGCCCGGTGCTCAGCAGCTGCATACTCAAACCAATTCTGCCTGCCCCAGGAGTACTCAACTTTTGGTTCCACACCTTTTGGTGCAAACCAATCCGGATATTCCCAGCCTGCGTAAGCGCCAAAATATGCCCCGGCGTCAGCTAAACGATCGTGGAAAGCGGATTTGCGAGCATTGCGGGCGGTCTGGAATTGTTTATTGGGATATCCATCTTCAAACATAAACCCGAGCACTTCCACTACCCGGTCTTTCAGGTAAGCGGGGTTATTTTCAAATGGCAGCATCCGCGCTATATCCAGTTCGGTAATATCGACATCAGGAACTCCGTCAACTATCCACTGCGCCATGACTCTGCCTACTCCCCCACCCAGAAGAATACCAAGAGAGTTAAATCCAGCCGCAACATAGAAATTGTCTAATTCCGGCGCCAAACCCATCATGGGTCCTAAATCAGGAGTAAAACTTTCGGGTCCGCAGAAGAATTTATGAATACCCGCAGTCTCCAGAACCGGGATCCTTTTCATGGCCTCTTCAAGGTAGGGCATCATCCGGTCCCAGTCAGGATTGATTTCACCAAAGGTGAAATTTTCAGGAATACCATCCTTAGCCCAGGGAGCTGAAACAGGTTCAAATATTCCGAATAAGATCCCACCAACTTCCTCTCGATAATAAGCATACTTTTCTAGATCGACCAGAACAGGCAATTTTGAGTCCACTCCCTCGATCGATTCCGTGATCAGGTAATAATGCTCGGTGGGGTGCAGGGGAACATTAACTCCCGCCAGCTCTCCCACCTTGTTGGCCCACATACCAGCACAATTAACAACGTACTCGACTGCGATTTCACCTTGATCGGTGATCACTCCTGTAATCCGGTTCCCATCTTTCGAAAACCCCGTCACTGGTGTATTTTCAAATATCTTGACACCCCCATTCCTGGCACCTTTGGCAAGGGCCATGGTCACATCAACAGGATTGACGCGTCCATCCCCGGGTGCGTAAAACCCGGCCAGTACATCACCAATCTCTGCCAGAGGCCATTTCTCTTTAACCTGCTGCGGGGTTAACTCTTCAACATCCACACCAAATAACCTGTTAAACGCTGCTACTCTCCGACGCTCTTCCAAACTGTCAGGAGTTGTAGCCAACGTAATCATGCCCACTCCCTTGTGGCCAGTTGCCATGCCAGTTTCCTCTTCAAGTTTGCTGTACAACTCGAGGGTATACTTGGCCATTTCCAAATCTGTTGCACCGAAAAACCCATTCGCTTCAATCAGGCCAGCTGCATGCCAGGTTGTTCCGGAAGTAAGCTGGGCTCGCTCATAGAGCACAATGTCTTTCCAGCCGAGTTGTGCCAGGTGATAGGCAGTACTGCAGCCGATCACACCTCCCCCGATGATCACAACTTTAGCTTTCTTGGGAAGTTTCTTCTTCTCAGCGGATTCTTTCTCAGCCATATTAACTCCCTAATTCCGATGCTTTTTTGTCTGCGGCTGCCAGGATCTTATCCAATTCCTTCAATGAGGCCTCAGGCAGCGGCTCGGGATGGTGGTTCTTTTCCAGCTCTTTGAATTGTTCCAGTGCGATCTCACGTGGTTCTCTGAGGTTTCCTTCCGGGTCCTGCTGGTCAAAAAATGGAGAATAATGGAAATCGCGCATGTGGATCCGGGTATGTTTCTGGCGCAGGTAATGCCCCTGGGGACCAACTTCTTTGATCACATCGAGGGTGGTATCCAGATCCTTTATCTCCAACTCTTTATAGGTATCATAAACATTCCTGGCGATCTCAGCATCCAGCATGATCTGCTCTGGATAAATGATCATGGACGAATTCATCAATCCCAAATATCCGCATAAATCTCCTCCAGCCAGGGGAATCTGTGAGCCGCCAAAACCCGACTCAAATGCTGACTGCCAGCCAACATCCGGCGCATCGCTGCTAAATGAGCCTCCTCCCAGGCTGGGTACACCCCAGGCATGGGCCATTTGAACAGCAATGAAATTTGCCGGCAGAGGCATATCTCCAATATATCCACCAGTCCGGGGATTCATCAGGGATGTAATGATCGAGTGAAACACAGGGGTCCCGGGATAGGCCAACTGCATTAAAATCATTGCGCTGACGGATTCAGCATCACCTTGAACAATTGCCCCTAGAACAGACGCAGGAGCAGTTGATCCCATATTCGGCATGGCCATAAAGCTAACAGGGATTCCGGCTTCAGCATAAACAAGGGCAGTTTCAATACCATGTTCATCATGGCTGAGGGGAGCGATCCCGCAGATATTGGCACATATAGGAGACCTCAACCGTCGTTCTTTTTCAGTGCCGGCAACAACAGTTGCCATCTCAACAATAGCTGGAGCCAGGTCAGGATGAACCGTCGTTCCCCCTCGAACATGTTTTAAGGTGCTGGTCAGCCCTGCATGACATTCATGCAGAGGAGCTGTAAGACCGTGATCCTGGGCACTGACCATAGGCCAGAAAAAGCTGACAAATGGGATGGCATCAGCCACACGCGCCATCATGGCCACATCAGATTTTCTCGATGAACGTTTTTCGCGGGTTTCCAGATCGATCACATGCACGCCGCAGCCATCTGTTGTCAGATAGGATCTGCTGCCATCAAGTGTGAGATCAAATCTTGGCTCGCGCCCCCCAAGAACAATATTCCTCGGCGCGGTTGCCAGGGCTTTATCCACCAATTCCGGGGGGATGCGCACAATGGAAGAATCCCAATTCACATCGGCTCCATGATCAGCAAATATTTTTAAGGCTTTCTCCGAGGGGTAATACACTCCCACTTCTACCAGCAGCTGGTATGTCCCTTTTTTAAGAGTTTCTAATTCTTTGGGACTTAAAATTTCAATTTTATTGTGGGAGGAAAATGAGATTATGTCTGGAGTAGGAGAATATTGTTCCATCTTATTTTTTCCTTATATTAACAATTCTTGGATTACATCATCCCTCAATATCACAGATGGTTTATGGATGGGGGTTAACCCATCCCAGCGGCTAAGATTGGACGCTGGGATGGGAAATAAAGGCTTAAATCTTTCCGATGGTGCCGTCCCAGGTATCAACTTTGATCTGCAGCATCTCTTCTTCATCAAACCAGTGAGTTGTGACGCATTTGGTCTCTGTATAAAACCTGATCCCATCTTTCCCCATGACGTGAAGATCGCCAAAAAATGAGTTTTTATGTCCTGAAAATGGGAATATGCCAACAGGAACCGGAATTCCTACGTTGATCCCAACCATGCCTGCATGGGTTCGTTTAGCAAACTCCCTGCTGTAGTATCCATTTTGAGTGTATATGGCTGAGCCATTGGCAAACTGGTTGGCATTCATCAGCTGGATGCCTTCTTCAAAATCTTTTACTCTTTTAATACAGGTAACGGGTCCAAAGATTTCTTCATTACCAACACTCATTTCTGGTGTGACATGATCGAATATGGTAGGTCCAAGCCAATAACCATTCTCATATCCTTCAACGGTCGCATTCCTGCCGTCAAGAACCAAGGTTGCGCCTTCCTCAATTCCTTTTTCTATCCAATCAAGCACAAATTTCTTGTGGGTTTCTGTAACAACCGGTCCGAGTTCTGATTTTTGATCATAGGAAGGACCTATCACTCTCTGTTCAGCTAATTTCTTGATCGCCGCTACTAACTCATCGGCGATGGATTCCTGCACAACTACCACAGGAAGGGCCATGCAGCGTTCCCCCGCGCAGCCGTAGGTTGCGTTTACAATGCCAGCTGCCGTTCTTTTAATGGGAGTGTCTTCCAGCACCAAACAGTGGTTTTTTGCTTCACATAAGGTTTGAACCCTTTTACCGTTGGCGGCCGCTGTGGAGTAGATATGTTTGCCTACGGAGGTCGAACCAACAAATGTGATGCCTTTTACATCCGGATGGGAAAGGAATAATTCAGCTTCATTCCTGCTGCAGGTGACAACATTGACTACCCCTTTAGGCAGTCCAGCTTCATGAAGGAGCTCAACAATTGCCAGGGCAGTCATGGGTGTTGAGCTGGAGGCTTTCAAAACCATGGTATTTCCAGTAGCGATGCAGAGGGGTACCATCCACCCAAATGGGATCATGGCCGGGAAGTTCCAGGGAACCAGTCCAACAAATACTCCCAGGGGTTCACGATACATCACCGTATCATACTGGATGGAGGTGTCCATCAGTGATTCACCCATCATCAATGTCGGTGCACCACAGGCCAGTTCAACAACTTCGATCGCTTTTAACACATCCCCCTTGGCCTCCTGCCAAACCTTGCCATTCTCCTTGCAGACCAGCATGGTCAGTTCATTCAAATGTTCTTCAAGGATTCTTTTGAATTTATAAAAAATCTGGACTCGCTTCATTACTGGTATGCTGCTCCAGCCAGGAAAGGCTTTGCGGGCAGATTCTACAGCTTGATTCACTTCATCTTTTGTACAGCATGGCGCTTTGGCAAATATTTCACCTGTATTCGGATCAGAAATATCGTAATATTTCTCCGTTTTGGATTGTTCACTCTTCCCGTTAACAAAATAGCCCAATTTTTTTACTTCACTCATAAATCACTCCATAGTTGGTAATAGAATTTTTTGACAGAACCTAAGCTGATATTTTACTAGTAACAACTTGATCAGATATTGACAATGCTCCTTTAATTATTGTTATTCCTTCATCTATTTGCTCTTCACTGATACAAAGCGGAGGAACAATAAAGATCATATTCGCTTTAATAAATGTAAAGAGCCCATGATCCCGCAAGTAAGATCCAATTTCATTCATTGTTTTTAATTCATTCCCGCTGGCATTCCGGGTGGCGCTGGGCTCTTTGGTTGATTTATCTTTGACGACCTCGATCACTGAAAACAAGCCGATCTGCCGAACATCCCCAACCGAGGGGTGATCTTCCATCAGTTCCGCCAGTCGTTTTCCCAGGTGTGTGCCAACCTTTGCAGCGTTATCGATCAATCCGTCCTCTTCATACGCCTGCACTGCCGCTACTCCTGCAGCGCATGAAAGCGGGTGGGCGCTGTAAGTTAGCCCACACCATAGTTTCTCGTTTTCAAAAAACTGGGCGATTCTCTCTGAGACCACTACACCACCCAATGGTACATACCCAGATGTGACTCCTTTAGCGAAAGTGATCATATCCGGTTTCACATCCCAATTGTCCACAGCGAACCATTTTCCAGTTCGTCCAAAACCGCTCATAACCTCATCGGAGATCAGCAATATGCCGTATTTATCGCAAATCTCGCGCATTCTGGGCCAGTAATCATCCGGGGGGACAATGATCCCGTTTGAACCCACAACACCCTCCAGGAAGATCGCGGCGATCTCCTCTGGTCCTTCATACTGGATCACCTCTTCAACATGATCTATACATTCTCTCTGGCAAGTATCCTTTGTCCAGCCAAATGAGCAGCGATAGCAGTAAGGATTAAGCACATGTACAACGCCAGGCATGGTTGGTTCCACCGCCCAGCGCCGATTATCCCCCGTTAACGCGATCGATCCGTGGGTTGCGCCGTGATATGAGATGTACTGAGCCAGGATCTTGTGGCGGCCAGTGAACATGCGGGCCATCTTGATAGCATTCTCATTGGCCTCAGCTCCGCCCAGGCAGAAGAAGGTCTTATTCAGGTTGCCGGGAGTTACCTCGGAGAGTAATTTTCCAAGGCGTGCCCGCGGCTCAGTTGCCATTCCGGGATGGGAATAACAGAGTGCTTCCGCCTGGTCCTGGATGGCCTTGATCACTTTGGGGTGCTGGTGGCCCAGGTTGACATTCATGAGCTGAGATGAGAAATCCAGGTATTTTTTCCCATCCGCATCCCAGAAATATACTCCTTCAGCCCGCTCCATGGGAATAGGATTAACTTCCGACTGCACTGACCAGGAGAAGAAAGTAAATTCTTTGCTTTCCCGGGTGATTTGTTCAGCGTTCATTTTATTTTCTACTTTTGCCATATATCCTCTACTGGTTTAAAAATATCAATTTGGTAATCCCCTTTAGCTGTTTTATTTACTCGATCTCCAGG
>JBARSJ010000296.1:0-16973 GCA_049644685.1 Anaerolineales bacterium | reverse complement strand
AAGGCGGATCTGGAACATGCGCTTGATCAGGAGAGTACTGAGTCGGAAATAGAACCCCAATCCATAGTCCGGACACCCAAAGATACCACCTCGCCTGGAATTGAGCTTGATCTGCGCGGGCAGACGGTAGATGAAGCTCTGGAGAATCTGGGGTATTATCTGGATAGAGCGTTTTTAGCGGGACTGCCCTGGGTCAGAATCATTCATGGTATGGGGAAAGGTCGGCTGCGCAGCTCAATCCGTCAGGTTTTGAAGAATCATCCCCAAATTACAGCTTTTGAGCCTGGAAAAGAGAATGAAGGGGGCGATGGGGTTACTGTTGTCAGTTTCCTGGAATAATCTGACTCCCGGGAAATTAATTCGATTTCACCTCTTTACATCCAGCTTAAACTTTATGTTTTATTTTGTCTTAAATCCAACTTATACAGGATTCGAGACCGATTGGTTTTCGCGACCTTAGGCGGGGCTCACGATTTTGCTCTTATTACCTGCCGGGTCTTTCCAAAACCTCCCCAGCTTGGCAATATAGAAAATATAAAATGATAAGGACTTATCGGGAAGTCCTGTTCTGGGTCTCTTCTTGTTTAAGACTTCACAATATTCTCATATTCTCTTAATACCTCCTAAATAATCGGCATTTATACTGTTGATCAGTACTATCAATTACCAATATAAGGAGAATATATCATGAAGAAAACTATGTTAGTTTTATCGGTACTTGCAATAACAGTATTAGCTCTCAGTTTTACCAGCCCGGCATTGGCAGCTGAATCCTTCAAGGGTGGACCCGGAAACGGTGACGCTGAAGGTTTAGGCCTCAAAGGCAACAACCACCAGGGAGAAATTGGTACTGGAACTGGTGTGCCTGTCAATCAAAATCTTGAGCTCAAGCAAAACATTGCCATGGATGGTTTGCTGGATGACATAATCCACGATAATCTGGCAATTGCATTGGATATCACCCCCACAGAAATGGCTGACCGTTTAGCCGCTGGCGAGTCCGTCTTTGAGATCGCCTTAAGCCTGGGCTTTGATGCCGATTCATTCAGCGAAATTATGATCCAGGTTCGAATCGATGCCTTGACTCAAGCTGTTGATTTGGGTCTGCTCACCCAGGAACAAGCTGATTGGCTGGCTTCACGTGGGTTTGGTACTGCTGTGAATGTAGGCACCGGAGATTGCGCAGTACAAGACTAACTGTTGATCCTGTTGTGTAAACGACAACAAAAATCGGTTAGGGGTTGAGTTAAAGATAGATTACCCGCCGGTTTGCCCAACCAATAAGGTTATTTCGGAAATTGAAAGAACCCTTGTTGGTTGGGTTTTTTGTTGTATTTGTAGTATTTATTTCAGTAAGTGAAGGGGCAGATAGAGCTAACGAGGAGGGTATTCTTGGCTGATTAATTATTTCAGGGAACAAAATCTCCGTGTTTTTCGTCATAAGGATAGAAATAAATAGAGCCAATTAGTTTGAGGGAGAATCTCATGTTATCAAAGAAAAACCAACATCTGAAATATTACCAACTGTTAGCGGCAGGGTTAATCATGTTCATTGCTGGATGTGCCGCACCTGGTCAAGTTTCACCTGAAATCTCAAAACCGCAGGTTTTGGAATCCAATCGTCCGCGGGCTGCGATAGGAGATGTATCAGGGAACGACTTGGAGATATTAGCGGATGGAAACACCCAGTTTACCTTCGATATTTACCAACAACTTCAATCTCAACCAGGAAACCTGTTTTATTCCCCCTACAGTATTTCTTCTGCGCTGGCGATGACCTATGTGGGAGCAGAGGGGAGTACAGCCGAGGAAATGGCAAGCGTACTGCACTTTATGCTTGGGCAGGAAAACCTGCACTCAACATTCAATGCTCTTGATCAAAAATTGGATTCCCTGGCTGATCTCGAAATTCCAAAAGGGCAGGGAGATCCTTTTCAGTTAAATATAGCTAATGCAATCTGGGGACAGCAGGATTTTCATTTTGAGGATGATTTTCTGGATACCCTGGCTGAAAATTACGGTGCTGGTTTGAGGCTGCTGGATTATGTCTCCCAGCCGGAAGAATCCCGACTGGCGATCAATCAATGGGTAAGTGACGAAACAAAGGAAAAAATCCAGGATTTGATTCCCCAGGGAAACATTACTCCTGATACCAGGCTGGTATTGAGCAACGCGATTTATTTTAAAGCCACCTGGTCGGAGCAATTTGAAAAAGGGCTGACGGAGAAGGGTATATTTTATGGTTTGAAGGGGGAAGAAATTCCAGCCCAGATGATGCAGACCGGACATGATTCATCCTTCCGTTATCTAAAGGAGGATGGTTACCAGGTTGTGGAATTGCCCTACATCGGCAACCAGGTTTCAATGCTGGTAGTGGTTCCGGATCAGGGGAGATTTGAGGAGTTTGAAGACCAGTTTTCCATTGAGGAATTCAGCCATATCCTGGATGGATTGTCCTATTCACCTGTCGCACTGACGTTTCCCAAGTTTGAGTTTGAGACTGAAATCAGCCTGGCGGAAATCCTGACTGGCATGGGTATGCCGACGGCATTCAGCGATGCCGCAGATTTTTCTGGTATGACAGGCTCAAAAGACCTGTTTATCTCTAATGTATTTCATAAAGCGTTTGTTAGCGTGGATGAGGAAGGCACAGAAGCCGCAGCCGCCACCGCGGTGGAGATGAGCCTGACTTCCATGCCTGAATCCCCCATCGAACTTACCGTGGACCGACCGTTCTTGTTCCTGATCCGGGAGCATGAGACTGGTACTGTTTTGTTTATAGGTCGGGTAGTGAATCCTTAATAACAAGAGGGGCCGGGTACCTTAAAGGGACCCGGCCCCTGAATTTATTGCTTATCCTAACCGATCATATTCCTCATCCGCAACTTCAGGATCCAGTTTCTGGAACAGCGGCTGTGGTTCCCGGAAAGAACCGCTTGGGCTGATTTCACTTGGTTTCCACTTACAGCAAACTTCCTCCCCTCGATAGCGCAGCACCTCATGTGTGCCGAGATTGTCGTCCACAGACTCAGTGTATTGTTCCCCAAAGAGCGGCCCATCGTATCCCAGCGTTTGATGCAGCTGTTCACAGCTAAAGGGGAGTACTGGAGCAAAGAGAATTTTTAGTGAATCAATTGCCCTGATCGCAGTATAAATAGTTTTCCCCGCAGCTTCTTTGTCTTCCTTAATCTCAAACCAGGGAGCTTTATCATCAAAGTACTTGTTTACCTCCCCGGCCAGACGCATAGTTTCTGTCAGGGCTGCCCGCAGTTTAACTCTGTTGTACAAGTCACCTGCTTTTTCAAACCCTTTCTGAATAATCTCCAGGATAGCCTTGTCCTCCGGGCGCAAGTCTCCCGGATCGGGGATTTTGCCTTCCCACTGTTTATGTGCAAAAGACAATACCCGGTTGACCAGATTACCCCAGGTGGCGACCAGCTCATTGTTATTGCGGGTGACAAACTCCTTCCACTCCCAATCAGCGTCCCGGGTTTCAGGCATGTTGGCAGTCAGGTAGTATCGAAGAGGATCAGGGTCATAACGGGAGAGGAAATCCAGCCCGTCAACCACCCAGTTCCGGCTGCCGGAAATTTTCTTTCCTTCCATATTAAGGAATTCATTGGCTGGAACATCATAGGGAAGAACCAGGGATTTACTGTCATCTTCGTCAAACAGGGCGCCAAATGTATTCCCTACTCCGGCCAATTCTGCCGGCCAGATGACCGCATGGAAAGGGATGTTGTCCTTGCCGATAAAATAATAAGTCCGGCAATCAGTGTTGTACCACCATTCCTTCCAGCGTTCTTCATCTCCTGTGAGTGCAGCCCATTCAATGGCAGCCGAAAGATAACCTATGACTGCTTCAAACCAGACGTATAGGCGTTTGTCTTCCCAGCCGTTTACCGGTACTGGAATGCCCCACTTTAAGTCTCTTGTGATAGCCCGGTCATGCAAATCATCAGCCAGGATTTGTCCCAGAGACTGCCGGATGACATTCGGCCTCCAATAGTCCTCGCGTTCTTTCAGGAAATCCACAATTTTGGATTGCAGTGCTCCCAGGTCAAGAAAAAAATGTTCCGTTTCGCGCAGTTCCGGTTTCGATCCATCCATCTTGGATCGGGGATCAATCAATTCATTTGCCTCCAACAGGTTCCCGCATTGATCACATTGGTCTCCGCGGGCGTTTTCATAACCACAGATATAGCAGGTTCCTTCCACATAGCGGTCGGGAAGGAAACGTTCCTGCGAGGTTGAATACCATTGCTTCTGTGTCTTGGCATGCAGGTACCCTTTTTCTTTCAAGGCGCTGAACATTGTCTGCGCAACCCGGAAATGGTTTTCTGTATGAGTGCTGGTGAAGAGGTCGTAGCTCAGACCCAATTTTTGAAATAAATCGAGGAATTTTTTATGATACTGTTGATAAACTTCTTCCGGAGTGCTGCCATCCTCATCCGCCCGAACAGTGATGGGGGTGCCGTGAGAATCGGACCCAGATACCATCAACACTTTGTTGCCCTGCAGACGATGGAAGCGGGCGTAGATATCTGCCGGTAAGTAAGATCCGGTAATATTCCCTACATGTATGTCAGCGCTGGCGTACGGCCAGGCAACTGCAACAAGGATATTTCTCTTCATAATTTGCTCCCGATACGATAACTAATAACAAAAAAAGCTGTCCGTCACGGACAGCCTGGTGTCATTTTTTCCGAAGATTAATTAGCGAGAATTCCCCGGGTGGACGACTGCCCGAATCAAGTGTGGGCGGGACATGCCCATTTGCATAGCCATACTCATCACACACGCCACCAAAAACACCAGGAATAAGGTACTCACGATTTTATCTGCCTTTGTACTCAACTAAAGCTTATCTTGTAGTCTATATGGGGATGGGGGATTTGTCAACCCTCCCCAACTTGTACAGTACAGGTCCAAAAAACTGAACATAACCTCTCAAATACGGTATACTAATTTTATCTGCCAAACGTTTTTATAGGACTTCCGGCAGGAGGGTATTGGACTCATACTATAACAATTATTTATATCCCATCTGATCTCGCTCCCATCGTTCTGGAGCAGAATCCGAATTTGCGTCTATACAATCCACTATCAAGGTTGTGGAAAAAGCCATTTGTCTTAAGGAGACGATAGTGTCAGCACTTAAAAATATCCGGATTGTAGACATAACCCGGGCCATGGCTGGGCCCTACTGCACGATGATGCTGGGGGATTTTGGCGCCGACGTGATTAAAATTGAGCGTCCCGGGTCAGGAGACGAAAGCCGCGGGTGGGGACCGCCGTTTGTGGGAGAGGCGTACGGGCCGTATTCGGGAACATCGGCTTATTACCTCTCTGCCAACCGGAATAAACGCAGTCTAACCGTCAACTTGAAAGACACTGAAGGACAGGAAATCATCCGGCGTCTTGTCCAGGTTTCCGATGTTTTAATTGAAAATTACCGGACTGGCGTCTTGGATAAAATGGGGTTGGGTGTTGAGAATCTAACTGCAGAAAACCCTGGATTAATTTATTGCTCAATCAGTGGATACGGCCGGTCAGGTCCCTTTAAAGAACTGCCTGGTTATGACGCCATTATCCAGGCCGAGGGGGGATTGATGGGGATTACTGGACCTGTTAACGGACCGCCGTCCAGGGTTGGGATTCCGATTATTGATATCACCTCGGGGATGTTTGCCGCTTCTGCGATCATGGCTGCCCTCTATGAACGCGTTCAATCAGGCCAGGGTCAGCATATCGATATTTCCTTGCTTGATTCCCAGGTAGCATTATTGTCTAATGTCGCATCCAATTACCTGGTTGGCAAGAATCCACCAAAAAGATTGGGAAATGCCCATCCAAATATTGCTCCCTATGAAGCGTTTCTGGCCCAGGACAAAGGATTTGTGGTCGGCGCTGCCAATCAGCGGCAGTGGGAACTTCTTTGTGATGTGATCGGCCAGCCTGGATGTAAAGAGGACAAACGGTTTAAAACCAACCAGGACCGGGTGAAAAACCGCGCTGATCTAGTAAATCATTTGAACCAATCCTTCTCTGAACGGAAGGCTGAAGAATGGCTGAATATTTTCCGTGAGGCCGGTTTACCTTGCGGCCCGATAAACCAGGTTCCAGATGTGTTTGATCATCCCCAGGTGGCTGCCCGTGATTTGGTCCTGGAGGTTGAACACCCAACTGCTGGATTGATTCCCCTGACCGGCTTTCCCTATAAACTATCCCGCACACCAGCTGAAATCCATCACCATCCCCCGGGGTTAGGTGAGCACAATTTGGAAATATTGGTGGATTTATTAGGTTACAGCCGGGATCAGGCAGACTCTTTCCGGGAAAAGGGTGTAATTTAATTTTGATTAATTGGATTATTGGTAAATTGATAGAACCTTGTTATTCTTGAAGAACCCGGGTTAAGGAAACTCGGGGGAAGCAGGTATATTTATCAGGAAGGTGTTATGTCCTCCATAAAAACAGAAATTCGTTCCGGCGCATATTACGATTCCGTTATTTTGATGCAGCTGCAGCGCTCGCTTGCGGATCTGCCGGCGGTCATTGAAGCGGGAGTGGTGATGGGCACGGAAGCCAACAAAGATCTTCTAGATCAAACTGGCTTGTTGGTTGATGAGATTAAAGGAGCAAAAGCGGATGACTTGGTAATAGTGATCAAAGCAGAAAATGAAAAAGCAGCCCGGAATGCGCTTGGGCAGGTGGATGATCTGGTCGCTGCCAGGCGGAGCAGGGATGCAGTGGACCAGGAATTCCTGCCAAAAAGCCAGGAATCAGCGGCAAAATTGCTGCCGGATGCTAAATGGACCCTGATTTCAGTGCCAGGCCGCTATGCTGCTGGCGTTTCCCGGGAAGCGCTGCGGCTGGGTACACATGTCTTCCTTTACAGCGACAATGTCAGCCTGGAGGAGGAAATTGAGCTTAAAAAGATAGGCGCTGAGAAAGGTCTGTTAGTTATGGGACCGGATTGCGGCACCGCGATTATCAATGGGATTGGATTGGGTTTTGCCAATCAGGTCCGCAGGGGCTCCATCGGAATGGTTGCTGCTTCAGGTACTGGGCTGCAGCAGGTTTCAGTCCGCATTCATCAGTTGGGAAGAGGTCTTACTCATGCCCTGGGCACCGGGGGAAGGGATTTGACTTCCCAGGTGGGCGGGCTCACGGTCCGGATGGGTTTAGATTTATTGGATCGGGATCCGGAAACCAAAGTGATTGTCCTGGTCTCCAAACCACCCGATCCACAAGCAGCGGACGGGATAATTAACTTTGCCCGGGGCTTGAGCAAACCGGTGGTGATCAATTTTATCGGGTATGGGTCCAATTTGCATCAGATTGATAACCTTCATTTTACAACCACATTTGATGAAACTGCTGGGGCGGCGGTAAAACTGACCGCCGATTTTGAGCTGCCTCAGGGGGAGGAAGACCTGCCTTTAGATCAATTTAATTCGGAACAGAAATATCTGCGTGGTTTGTTCTCCGGTGGAACCCTGGCTTATGAAGCTTTATTAATTCTTGATTATTATCTTCCGGCTGTTTACTCAAATGTACCCATTAACAAAGAGTATCGTTTAAAAAACTCACTGGTCAGCCAGGGACATACCATTGTTGACCTGGGAGAAGATGAGTTTACAGTCGGCCGACTGCATCCTATGATGGATCATGAACTGCGTATCCGGCGTCTGGAAGCTGAATCTGAGGATCCGGAAACAGCCCTGATATTATTAGATGTTGTTCTCGGTTATGGATCGCATCCGGATCCAGCGGCAGAGCTGGTACCGGCGATAAAGACAGCACGTTCCAAAGCCAAAAAAGCCGGCCGTTATCTAGAGGTAGTAACCGTAATTTCTGGCACTGACGCTGATCCGCAAGATATGAAATCCCAGGAAGAACAATTTCTGAAAGCCGGGACGCATGTTTTCCACAGCAATGACGCCGCAGTCAGATATGCCGGACGTTTGGTCCGGGCTCTGGAAGGAATCAAAGACCAGGACAATAACGGGTCATTCAAACCGGTTGACCTGGAATCTTTAACTGGTGAATTTTCTGCTATAAATGTGGGACTGGAATCCTTCACAGAAAGCCTGTTAGCCCAAAATGTCAGCGCTGTCCAGGTGGACTGGAAACCCGCAGCTGGTGGGGATGCAGATTTAATGGCACTGTTAGAGAAGATGAAGGGATAAAAGAGGAGCTTCTTGATGAAAGAATTTACAGCGGCTTGTGTACAAATTGCAATCACTCCCAACGATCCTCAGGCCAATATAACCAAAGGTATCGAATGGCTGAAAAAAGCCGTAACAGAATACCAGGCAGAGCTGGTCGTATTTCCTGAGACTGTTACCACCGGGTTTGATACAGCCCTGCCTCCTGAAGAATTGTGGAACCTGATAGATGAAGCGCCCGGGGCATTAACTGAAGGAATCCAGGCTGCAGCCAGGGAATTGGGTGTTCATCTGGTTTGGCCCACCTATCGGAGAGCTGAGGAAAGAGGAAAAATATATAATTCCTCCATCTTAATTGGACCGGATGGGGAGATCATTGGCATCTACGATAAAACTCATCCGTTCCCGGGTGAGCGGAGGGATTCGGGGGGGTGGACAGAAGTTGGGACCCAGGCGAATGTATACGAAACCGATTTAGGTAATATCGGCATGATTATTTGTTATGACGGCGATTTCCCGGAATTATCCCGACTGCTGGCGGTGAAAGGCGCTGAAATCATCGTCAGACCCTCCGCATTACTGCGCAGTTATGACATCTGGTACATTACAAACTGCGCCCGGGCCTATGATAATCATGTTTATATGATCAGCACCAATATGCTGGGACCTGATGCGGCTGGTAATTTTTATTTTGGGCACAGTATGATCGTTAATCCCATTGCCTGGCGGCTGGCGCAAGCCAGGGGAACGGAGGAGATCATTGCTGCCAAGCTTGACCCTGATCCGCTGCGCTACATCACCTGGGGCAGTAAAAGCATTCAGCCGTTTGATCACCTGGAAGATCGCAACCTTGCCCTATACGAGGAAATATTAAAGGAAGCCAAATCAAAATTTGAACCTGGAAAACGTTACCCACGGAAGAAGTCCTGATCTATAGATAATAATTTTGAGGGAGAAAGGAAAGGAGTTTGGAATGGATATTGAAAAAGCAAATCAAGAGGCTGTGGAGCGAATGATGGAAGCCCGACCAGTTTTGATTGGGCTGGGCAAAGCGATCGATGTGATACCAGGAATGAAAGACAACTTGCTGCTGCATGCGGGACCACCGATCACCTGGGAGCGAGCCTCGGGTCCCATGCGGGGAGCAATTACTGGCGCGCTGGTATTTGAGGGCAAAGTAAAAAACATGAAAGAGGCCCAAGAGCTGGTTGAATCGGGGAAGATTCAACTTGAACCCTGCCACCATCACCAGTCTGTGGGACCGATGGCAGGGGTTACCAGCCCGTCGATGTCGGTCTATATCCTGGAAAATAAAACCCATCAGAATTATGCCTACTCTAATTTAAATGAGGGCTATGGCAAAGTGCTGCGCTATGGTGCGTACAGTGAAGAAGTGATTAACAAACTTCGCTGGATGGAAGATGTCATGGCTCCTCTCCTCAAAGAGGCGATTGAAGCCAGCGGTGGAATTGACATCCGGGCCCTGTTAGCTGAATCCTTGCATATGGGGGATGAAGGACACAACCGCAATAAAGCCGGATCAATTATGTTTACCGCTAAACTTGCCCCATTTATTGCCAAGGTCTCCAAGAATCCAGCGTTGGCCTCCGAGGTGATTGCTTTCCTGGGAGATAACGCATTAAGTGTCTTGAACCCGGTCATGGCAGCCTGCAAAGCAATGTCCGATGCTGGTCACGGCATTGAAGGCAGCACAATTATCACCGTGATGGCGCGCAATGGGACAGACTTTGGAATCCGGATCAGCGGCCTGGGTGAGCGCTGGTTTACCGCCCCGGTTCCGACCCCTAAAGGACTCTATTTCCCCGGATTTTCAGAAGAAGATTCCAGCGGGGATATTGGAGACAGCACAATTACGGAATCTGCCGGGATTGGAGGGTTTGCCATGGCGTCTGCGCCGGCAATCGTCAATTTCGTCAGTGGAACGCCAAAAGATGCCTTGAATACCACCCTGGAAATGTACGAGATCACTTACACGGAACATAAATTCTTCACAATTCCACCCCTGGATTTCCGGGGCACTCCCACGGGAATGGATTTAAGGAAAATTGTCGAAAAAGGCATTACTCCCCGCATTAACACCGGCATTGCCCATAAGGATGCTGGAGTCGGCCAGGTGGGCGCGGGTTTGGTCCGACCCCCAATTTCGTTATTCCAGGAAGCATTGGTGGCTTTTGCACAACATTATCAAATAGGGTAAGAGAGTGATCCCTGAAAATAATAGCTGGGTTAGGTAGGGAGGAAGAGCATGGGTAGAGAAAAGGGTATAAATCTGCTGAATAGCGCCAAGATGTATGATTTGACGCAAGCCTTGAGTGTTTTCACCCCCCCTTTTCCCGGGGAGATGCCGCTGCAGGTTCACTTCTTTAAACGATTAACAGGATCGTTCGGCGGCGGCCAGGGAGCGAACGGGCAGCAAATCGAGTGGAGCAACAATACCGGCACGCATCTGGTCGGTCCCAGAGCATTTCATTCAGGTGCCAGGGCGATTGCTGATATTCCGCTGTCCGATCTGTCCGGGGAAGGTGTGGTGGTTGATATCTCTGATCAGGTTTCGGATTACAGTATTTACACCCCGGAGATGATCACCAACAAGGTGGATGTAAAGAAAGGGGATATCCTAATCATCAATACCGGCTACCACAAATATGGCTGGGACCAGCCTGATATTCCCAACCCGGATGCGCAGGGAGGGATTGAGAATAAGGAATTCGGTTATTATCTCCGCCATCCCGGCCCCTCGCCGGAATTTTTCCAATGGGCGCTGGATTTGAAGTTAAAACTCATCGGTGTGGATTGCGGCTGCGCCGAACATCCCATGAACACCAATTTACGCTACATGCACACCCGGGAGTTTGAAAAGGCGGAAGCAAAGTTGAAGGAAACCCAGGGGAAAACCTGGGATGAAATGTACCCCCCGGAGTGGTATCACAAACTCACCCATATCACCATACCGAAAAGTGGGCTGCTGCTGGCGGAATCGTTAGGCGGAGAGATTAATCAACTAAAAAACCAGCGGGCTTGGATCATGATTTTCCCCATCCCATTTATGGAAGTTGAATCCTCCTGGAGCAGGGCAGTCGCCTTGCAGGCGCCGGACGGCATGACCCCCGAGGTTTTCTTTGATCAGATGCACGAAATGGAAATGCTGGATATGACCCTGCCGTTCAGTGTCCAGACTCCCCAATGGGCCAACTATGTGCCCTTAAGTGTGAATTACACCAAACGCGTGGGCGGACAGTATTTTGGGCTGGGGAGGAACAACGCGCACTGCCGGGCCAGTTTCCATTTGGCGACTCATATGGATGGAGAGGTTCATTTCCACTCCGGCGGATTGACCATTGGTGAGACTCCCTTTGAAAAATGGTTCGGCCCCGGGGTAATTGCGGATATTTCTGAGTTTGTGTCAGACACCAGTGTCTATACCCCGGAAATGGTCGAGAAAGTGACTGAGGTAAAAAAAGGCGATATACTGGTGATCAAGACCGGTTACCATAAATTTGGCTGGAACAGCCCCGATTCGGATGAATTCCGCTACATGATCAGGCACCCAGGTCCTTCACCGGATTTTGCGGATTGGTGTCTGAAAATGGAAATAAAATGGCTGGCGGTGGATTGTGTGGCCATGGAACATCCCATGAACACCATCCAGAGACTCTGGCATCCCAAAACATTTGAGGAAGCCAATCAAAAATTGATTGAACAATACGGTGCCAGCTGGGACGAGATCTACCCGCTGGACAAATATTATCAGGATATGCATCTGAACCTGTTCCCCAAAGGAATCATCCACGCTGAAAACCTGGGAACCGATCTGGCGAAGATGGAAAGCGGGCGTTACTATATCGGCTGTTTTGTCCAAAAAGGTATGGAGCTGGCATCCTGCTGGGCGCGATTTGTAGCGTTTAAGGAACCAGAATAGGAAGGGCCATTTATAAATTATGATACTTGTCACTGGAGCAGCTGGAAAAACTGGTCTTGCAGTTACCCGGGCGCTGGTCAGAGTCGGAGCATCTGTTCGGGCCTTGGTTCATAAAGAAGAATATCAGGATTCGGTTGAATCAGCCGGAGTAAGCGAAATCTACCTGGGAGATCTTCTCAATTTAGATGATCTCCAACAGATTATGGAAGGTGTCGAGGCTGTTTACCATATTTGTCCAAATGTGCATCCCGGGGAGGTGGATATTGGGGCAGGGGTCATTCAGGCAGCCAAAGAAGCCAGGGTAAATCATTTTGTGTACCACTCGGTTTTACATCCCCAGATTGAAGCCATGCCTCACCACTGGATGAAGCTGCGGGTTGAAGAGCACTTGCTTGAATCCGGGCTGCCCTTCACTATCCTGCAGCCAACAGCCTATATGCAGAATATTGCCTCACTTATCCCCAAAATCCTTGAGGAAAGTGTTTATCGGGTGCCATATCCAATTAAAACAGGAACCTGCCTGGTGGATCTGGAGGATCTTGCTCAAGCTGCGGCACTTGTGCTCACCGAACCTGACCATACAGGCGCGATCTATGAATTGGTAGGGACGGGACCTATCACCCCTGCCCAGATTGCAGCGGTCTTAAGCGAAGTACTTGGCAAAGAGATTCAAGCTCAGAGGATTCCTTATAAAACTTGGGAAACTCAGGCTTTTAAAAATGGCCTGGGATCCTATCAAAGATACACTCTGCTGAAAATGTTCCAGCATTACAAGAAGTTTGGTTTTAGTGGAAATCCCCTTGTTCTCAGCTGGCTGCTTGGTCGTCAACCGACAACCCTGGAAAATTGTTTGCGGAGAGAGTTGGACAATCTCAACGCTTAGCTGGAATTTAACATCATATAATTGAATGTACCGGTGGTAGATACAACGGAGATTAGCCTATGAAACCAGCACCTTTTGAGTATTACGCTCCCAGATCAATTTCTGAAGTATTAGCTATCTTGGATGAACATGGATATGATGCCAAAATCCTGGCGGGTGGGCAGAGTCTGATACCGATGATGAATTTTCGCCTTGTCCAGCCAGCAGTATTGGTGGACATAAATAACATCCCGGATCTTTCTTATATCAAAACCCATGAAAAGGGAATCCGCCTGGGGGCGATGGTTCGTCACACCCAGGCTGAACGCGATTCTCAAATCAAAGAACGTGTTCCCTTGCTTCATGAAACCATGCCTCAAATCGCAACCATCCAGATCCGCAACCGGGGTACAATTGGCGGAAGTCTTGCCCATGCGGATTCTTCAGCAGAACTGGTTGCAGTAACAACTGCCCTGGAAGCCCGCTTCAAAATTCAGAATCTAGAAGGAGAACGTTGGGTTCCTGCCAGCGAATTTTTTATCGGGCTGCTGATGACATCCTTGGAACCGGAAGAGCTGTTAGTAGAAATTGAAATCCCCGGCTTACCTGCGCGATCCGGCTGGTCGCTTAAAGAAGTTGCCCGCCGTCCGCATGATTTTGCCTTGATTGGTGTCGCGGCGGTGTTGACCCTGGATAAAAAAGACCGCTGCCAGGCTGCCAGATTGGTTTATTTAAGTGCCGGAGATGGTCCGCAAGTGGCTGAGGAAGCTGCGGCACTGCTGCAGGATCAAGAAATAAGTGAGGATTTAATTATTGCTGCGGCCGAAAAAGCTGCCACAGAAGAGATTGACCCCGGAAGTGATATTCACGCTACCGCCGATTTCCGACGGCACCTGGCAAATGTTCTCACCCGGCGGGCTTTAGCGGAAGCCTTTCAACGGGCCAAGGGCGGAAAATAAGGAGATCATCATGGAAAACACTATTACCATTTCGGTCATTGTCAATGGAACCCCCTATCAACGAGCGGTTGATCCCCGCACTCTTTTAAGTGATTTTCTCAGATATGACCTGGGATTAACGGGCACTCATGTCGGTTGTGAACATGGAGTCTGCGGCGCATGTACAATTTTACTTGATGGGGAAGCTGTGCGGTCTTGTTTGTTATTTGCTCCCCAGGTTGACGGTCATGAGATCCTTACCGTAGAGGGAATAGGGACCCTGGATGACCTTCACCCCTTGCAGGAAGCCTTCCGGGAAGCACATGCCCTGCAGTGCGGTTTCTGTACGCCCGGTATTTTAACGACACTGGTGCCCTACCTGGAAGAAAATCCGAATCCCACCGAAGAAGAAATCCGGGAAGCCATCTCTGGCAATCTCTGCCGTTGTACTGGCTATCAACATATAATTGATGCCGTGAAATTGGCTGCGGAAAAAATGAATGCTTGAGAACCCGGTGATTTGACGATCAAGGGCTAGTTGTGAATTAAGTATCAAAGAGGAGTGCAGTTGTGACATATAAAGTAATCGGAAAACGAGTTAAACGGGTTGAAGATCCCCGCTTGCTCACCGGGCAGGCATTATTTGTAGGTGATGTGAGTTTACCCGGCATGCTTCACGCCGCTTTTTTCCGCAGCGATTATGCCCATGCCAAAGTGATCAGCATAGATGTTAGTCCAGCCCTGGAAATTCCCGGTGTGGTGGGAGTCTATACCGCAGAAGATATGGGAGATGATTGGGAACCGGGACCTCCCCTGGTTTCTCCTCCGCCGACTTTGGAAAATGTAGTGTTTAATTCCCGCCGGCAGGTTCCGTTGGTAAAAGACAAAGTCAAACATGCCGGGGAGATCATTGCTGTTGTCGTGGCCGAGAGCCGCTACATAGCAGAGGATGCAGTCGAGGAGATCCTGGTTGAATTTGAACCATTGCCGGCTGTGGTAGATCTGGAAAAATGTCTGGAACCGGGGAGTGTTCTGGTTCATGATGATCTGGACACAAATTTGGCCGCACATCTCGTCCAAAATAAGGGAGATTATGAGGGTGCCCGGAAAGAGGCTGATCTGGTTATCAACCGCCGTTTCCATCTTGACCGCGGGGCTGCTGCCGCATTAGAGAACAGGGGAATCGTAGCTGATTGGGATGAGAAGAACCAGCATCTCACTGTCTGGGATGCTACCCAGTCACCCATTCCAATTCGGAATGGGCTGGCTGCCAGATTAGGGCTCAGAACCCATCAGGTGCGGGTTGTGGCCCCCTTTGTAGGCGGGGGATTTGGACCCAAAATTATGATGTTCTACGCGGAAGAAATGGTGCTGCCCTGGATTTCAATGAAGCTGGGCAAACCGATCAAATGGATTGAAGATCGGCGGGAAAATTTTTACGCTACCACCCAGGAACGGGAACAAATCCACGATGTGGAAATGGCTTTATCCAAAGAGGGACATATTCTTGGCATCAAACAAAAATTCATTCATGATACAGGCGCGTTTAATCCCTATGGGCTCACCACTCCCCTAAACACTCAATCGCATTCCATGGGGGCATATGATGTGCCGAATTATTATAGTGATTTAACAGTGGTGTTCACCAATAAAACCACTGTTACCCCCGTGCGGGGCGCAGGTCGGCCGCAGGGGATTTATATTGTAGAGCGGATGCTGGATATCGCCGCCCGTGAGCTGGAGCTCGATTCAATGGAAGTCCGCAGACTTAACTTTATCCCCCCGGATGCTTTTCCTTATGATCATAAAATTATCGATCAAGCTTTTGCCACCCTGATATTTGACAGCGGGAATTATGAACCCGCTTTTAATAAAGCGCTGGAAATGCTGGGATATGAGGATTTTATTAAAAATGAACAGCCGCGCTTACGGGCAGAAGGAAAACATGTAGGAATTGGTATTGTGCCCTTTGTTGAAACCACGGGGGTTGGCCCCTACGAAGGAGCCAGGGTTTCTGTTGAGCCCAGTGGAAAGATCAGCGCGGCAACAGGTGTAGGAACCCAGGGGCAGAGCCATATGACTGCCTTTGCCCAGATCATTGCTGAACAATTGGGCGTTGAGGTCAATGATGTGAGCATGGTGACGGGAGATACGGCGGAGTTTCATTGGGGAACCGGCACTTTTGCCAGCCGGGGAGCAGTGGTCGCAGGCAACGCGGTTAATGCGGCAGCCAGCGATGTCCGCCTGAAGGTGCTTAAATTAGCCAGTCAAATCCTGGAAACTCCGGAAGAGGAACTGGTATTGGAAGACGGTATGGTCCGGGTAGCTGACCTTCCTGAGCAGGCCATCAGTCTGGGGGAATTGGCATTGCTTGCGAATCCCTTACGCGGCGCAGTTGTACCGGGAACGGAACCCGGTTTGGAATCGACCAAATACTTTGGACCAGCCTTTGGAGCAACAGCTTTTGGTGTTCATGGCATGATCCTGGAAGTTGATCCGGAAACGATGATGATAAATATCAGCAAATACATCACGGTAGAGGATTGCGGGACCATGATAAATCCCCTGGTTGTTGAAGGCCAGATACACGGTGGAGTATCGATGGGCATTGGTAATGCTTATTATGAAAAACTTCATTATGATGAAAATGGTCAGCTGTTAAATGCCAGCCTGGCGGATTATTTAATTCCCGGTTCGACTGAAATGCCGCACATTGAGGTCCACCATGCCAATACTCCCGCACCCAATAACGAGCTTGGTACCAAGGGTGTAGGCGAAGCAGGGGCGATTCCAGTTCCGGCTGTATTTGCCCAGGCTTTGGAAAACGCGCTGCCTGAGTACGATCTGGAGATTCTGGAAACCCCCCTCAGCCCTAACCGGTTATTCGAACTGCTTCATAAGCGGGAGGAAAAATCATGAAAGTCGAAGGTGAGCACCTATTTTATGGTCCCCCCCAACAGATCTGGGATTTATTTCGAGACACTGATGTGATGGCGGCTGCGCTGCCGGGCACCGAAAAAATGGAATCCGTTGGTGATAATCAATATGAAGCAATTATG
>JBARSJ010000295.1:0-1996 GCA_049644685.1 Anaerolineales bacterium | reverse complement strand
GTGAATTAAGAGATGACTCAAATACTACTTTAATCGCCCTCTACGAAGCCTGGAACAAGCCTGAAAAAGCCAAAGAATGGCGAATAAAATTTCAACAAACAGAAGCTTTGAGAGAGTGACATTGCATTACAAAAATGGCTCCATTTTAGCTCGCAAAATCAATACAACCTGACTACAACCATACAACCCCTTATCTCTCCATTATTGAAAATTGCCCATCGCATAAGTGCCTTAATTGCAGATGCTTATGGAAAAGGAAAAATTTGCCGACGTATTCAATGAACGCTGTCAAAATAGTAAAGAGCTGTACGACAATTTATCAAGCCATGGAGTAGTTTTTTAGGCTCCTACTCTCTTATGTTTTCCAGCCGTCAAGTCCGGCAACTTTGCAACGGCATCAACTTCGTCCGAAGAAAAGACTTCTGTATAAATATTCGATGTTAACTCAATCGTGCTGTGCCGAAGAATCGTTTGGGCGTCTTTCATGTGTACGCCGCCCTGTTTCAATAATGTACCGGCTTGTTTCCGTAGTGCGTGAAAATCGAAAACCTTGCCGTCGACAACATAGTCAATATTAGCATCGGCCAAATCCGCTCGCAGCATTGCCGCTGTCCTGTCCGTCAGACGATTGTAGGTTCCGCCAAAAGCCTTAACGTTCGGCAGCTTGCCCATGAAGAAATCTTTCAGCATTGCCGCCGTGTTCGGTTTCAGTGGCAGGGTTTTATCTTTTTTGTTTTTACTATAAGATGCAGGGATTTTAACGCTCAGATTCACAAGATCAAAGGAACCCACTTTCAAAGCTCTCAAATCGCCAGCCCTCATTCCGGTTTGACAAGCTAAAACGTACAGCAAGAAACGCTCTGGGCCGCTCATTCCAAAACGCTCCGGAGCCGCCCAAGTCGTATCTAACAGTTGCACCAACTGCTCTAAGCTTATTGCCCTGCGTGTTTTCTTTTCAGTTTCTGTTTGTGGGCTTAGGTGTTCAAGCGGGTTTATGGTGGTTCGATTTTCTTTTACCAACCATCCGCAGAAATGTTGTGCGAATCCCAGATAACAATTGAAAGTGCGTTGTGAGATTTTGTCATTTTTACGTCGCTTGCCCAAATAACTATATAAGGTATTACCGTCAATGTCGGACAGCAGCAAGAATCCCCAATTGGCAAAGATACTTTCCAGCGTTGACTTTACTGACTTTGCGTATTGCTTTTTGTTTTCTTTCACCAATAGGGATTCATGGAAATCCTGCAAGTGTTCGGCAAGCGTTTTGTCCAAGTTCTTTAACATTCGCTGGTTGTTTACCATGTTAAATTCCACAAGCTTGTCTCTCACTTTGGGAACCAGCCCCGTAAACCATCCCTGCAATTCTCTGTCAAGAACGCCGTTGGAGTCCAAGAGTTTTTGAATCCATATCCCAAGATTGTCAGTTGCCGACTTGTCACTATACACCGGAAGCCTGCGCCGTATCTGCCGATTGTCAACAAACGTGAGGTAGTAGTGACTGCACTTTTTCTTTTTACCGGTTTTCCTGTCCCGGTAGGTAGGTTTGTAGGTTTTCATGGGATACCTCTCTTGAATAAGTGGCCGGGACTAAATGACGCTCAAATAAAACAAAAGCGTGGACTGTCCTTACGGATAAGTCTCTGATCCCGGCCGTGATTGATTGATTCAAGAGGCAAGTTGTTTTATTTGATTCCATATTCTTATAATATCACGATTCCCATAATCTGTAAAGATAAATATCTTGCCATTTTCAAAGTTTTTTCACCCTGTTAAAACAACGTTTTCGGCAACCGCTGGAGATAACCACCAGTCCAGCGAGACTCCTCTTTTAACATTCCCCTGATAACTTTGTACTCCTCGATAATTTCACGTACCGACATACGCTCTGTCGGCGTTTCGCTTATTTTATACGGTTCATTCATAATTTCACCTCGGTTTGCTTTCCCATTATTTGATTATAGATTTCACAAATCCTGCAAAAGGCTTTCATAAGCCG
>JBARSJ010000294.1:0-2029 GCA_049644685.1 Anaerolineales bacterium | reverse complement strand
CGATCAGCCCGCTCCAAGAGATTTCCAAATGCTTGAATATCTGCGTTATTCATCCGAATCTAATAACCCCTCTTCCGCATCCAGCTCGGCCAGAATCTGGTCGATCCGGTCCACCCGTCCAGGAATGGTGTCCCAGTGGAATCGAATTTGGGGAAATGTCCGGAGGTGAGAAATGCTGTGAGCCAGCTGAGAACGGATAAATCCCCCTGCCTTTTTTAAGGCAGCCATAATTTCAGATTTTCTTTCTTCCCCATCAAGGGCCGATATATAAACATCTGCAAATGCCAGTTCACGATCAACATCAACACTGGTGATATTTATACCTTCCAACCGGGGATCACTGATCTCCTGCAAAAAAAGCAGGGAGAGCTCCCTTTTTATCATATCGGCGATTCGATCTGAACGTGATTCTGATACCATTTTTATTTCCTAGAACTCTGAGACGAGTTCAATTACATAACTTTCCAGGATATCTCCTTCTTCAAAACTGGAGAATCCTTTCAGTCCGATACCACATTCAAATCCGGTCCGGACCTCATTGACATCTTCCTTGTGTCGTTTTAGAGATGCAATATCTCCTTCAAAGGCAATCTTTCCACCCCGGATTACCCGGACTTTTGCATTACGGCGAAATTCACCCTTATCTACCCGGCAGCCTGCTACCTGGTCATGCCTACCTGAAGGGAAGACCTGCAGGACTTCAGCCTGACCGACCAATATCTTCTTCTCAACAGGTTCAAGCATACCCTTGAGGGCTTTTTCAATATCTTCGATAAGATGATAAATAATTTTGTATTTGCGGATGGAGATTCCTTCCGTTTCAGCCAAACGTTTTGCACTACTGTCCGGTCCAACATTAAACCCGATAATGATCGCGTTGGTGGCAGATGCCAGTAAAACGTCATCATCACCCACATTTCCAGTGCCAGAATGGATTACCTTTACGCCGATGTCTTGCTGTTCGCCACCGCTTTTTAGATCCTGAACAGAGGAGACAATGGGTTCTAGTGATCCCTGGACATCCGCTTTAATAATCAACCTTAGTTCATCTTCTTCTCCGGCCTGCACCCGCTCAAAGAGCTGCTCCAAATTGGCTATAGGGTCTATCTCCTCTTCCATTCTTGCGACCTGAACCTGCCGGTCATCTATTAATTCCCGGGCGGTTTTTTCATTTGCGACGACCTTAAAAAGCTCCCCGGCCTTGGGAACGTCATTCAATCCCATCACCGAAACAGGAACAGAAGGTCCTGCTTCCTTAATTTTATTTCCTGCATAATCGAACATGGCCTTAATCCTGCCGTAGGTGTCGCCAGCCAAAACGGTATCACCAACTTTTAAGGTGCCATTTTGAATTAGCAGGGTTGTCATCACACCCCGGCCTTTAGTCAGTTCAGCTTCAATCACGGTTCCAAACACATCCCCTTTGGGATTGGCATATATTTCCAAATCATCAGAAACCAGCAAAATGGCTTCCATCAAATCCTCCAACCCGGTTTTTTCAACCGCGGAAATGGGGATAATCATGGTATCTCCATCCCAGTCATCCGGGACGATTCCCATATCTGATAGCTGCTGTTTAACCTGATCAGGCGCTGCATTGTCCCGATCCATTTTATTAAGGGCAACGATCATCGATACCTGGGCAGCCCTGGTATGAGCAATAGCTTCTTCAGTTTGGGGCATCACTCCATCATCTGCTGCTACAACCAGAATCACAATATCCGCTCCCTGGGCCCCGCGGGCACGCATGGCCGTGAAGGCAGCATGTCCGGGAGTATCCAGGAATGTTATAGTCTTTCCACTGTGTTCAATCTGGTATGCGCCTATGTGTTGGGTAATTCCACCCGCTTCTCCGGCAGCCACAGATGTGTCCCGGATTGCGTCCAGCAAAGTAGTTTTGCCGTGATCAACATGGCCCAAAATGGCAACAACCGGGGGACGAACCTCCAGCTGTTCCTGATCCTCTTCTTCCAGTTTTTGCCGCCAGAGAGGAATTTCAATAGAATCTTTTTCCTCTGCTTCTTCTACC
>JBARSJ010000293.1:0-14350 GCA_049644685.1 Anaerolineales bacterium | reverse complement strand
GTCCAAGGGGTGAAGGGTTCTTCAAAGTTCATCACGACGGTATAGTCGTCCGGCGCCTCCACGCTAACCAGGTAGTCATGAGGGTATTTGCTGTCAACCACGTTGGCGTCATCCATGATCATATCGTGAGTGAACACGAAGTCAGCCGATGTGACCGGGGTGCCGTCAGACCAGGTAGCATGCTCAACCAAGTTGATCGTGATGGTCAAACCATCTGCTGAGACCCCACCGTTTTCTATGCTGGGGATCTCCTTGGCTAGCTCGGGGATGGCTGTATTGGTATCATCATATGTCCAGGCTCCGCAGCTAACAAATTCTATCAAACCCGCCGCATACCACATATTGGTGTAGTAATCGTTCAAGGAATCGGGTTCCTGGGTCCAGGCAAAGGTGACAACTTTAGGTTCTGCGGGTGGCTCTTCGGCCACAGGTTCTTCTGCGACCGGTTCTTCTGCTACCGGTTCTTCTGCCGCTGGTTCTTCAACCGTTGGGGCGGCACAAGCAGCCAATACCAGTGAGAATACAACCAATATGGCCATTAGTGTAAGCAACCGTTTTGTCTTCATTTTACATTCTCCTCTCTTTTGAACAATATGGTAGGGTTTGAGAATCCAGGTTGATGGATTTTTGTGTTATTTTTTTAATGCACCTCCTTAGCAGTCAATAGGAACCAAATTTTTGGACAATTATCATGGATGTATAACATTAATTGTACATCATGTTTAGATTATCTTTATACTAACTCGTCTGAGGCGGCTTGGAAGATTTTTTCCAATTCTCTTTCCTGGAACTCTTCCAGTGGAGTTACTAAGTGCTCCTTCAAAATGAATTCGGCTTTAGCCTGAGCATTTTCTACCATTCCGACCCGACCAGATTTTTCCCACTCTTCGAAAGAATGACGCACCCCTAGAGTATTATGTAATAGTTCTCCTCCCTTTAAGTAATTGATGGTATGTCGCTGGGTTAAATAATTGTGCTGCCCTTCCATCACGTCTCGGATGATATCCACAGCCAGGGAATCATCATTTACATTAAAACCATTTATCACCCGGTGGACACTGGCGGCGATATCATTATCGACAACCATTTGAGCTAATGAACCGGTTACACCTGCGGCCATCTCCCCAATTCCGGAGAGTTCATCCGCCCCGGCCAGAGCAGGCAGGATTGAATTTAAAGCACGTTCATACCCACTCTGGATTTCCAGTGTATGAGAGTTTGTTGAAAGCCCATACACATTTACTGGCAGGCCATAATGATGGCTAATTTGAACTGTGGCAGCTGAAGCCATTCCTAACTCTACTCCACCCCAAACTGAACCCCCGGTACGGGGTTCCATCATCGCCAGACGACCACAGTAGATAATTGGTAATCCCGGTTTTACCAACTGGACAATAACGATGGAGGCCAATACCTCAGCATTCTGTTGAGTTAATGCCCCCGCTAACGATAAAGGGGCTGTTGTTCCTGCTGTTGGGCAAGGCAAAGGGCCAAAGGGGATACCATAATGGGCGATCTGAACCATCGATTCGACCAGATCAGCGGGAAAGGTTAACGGGCTGACAGGCGAGACACTCATAGTCAATACATCACCTACTGGACCGATGACTTCAGCCATAGCAACGGTGAATTTTACTTCGTTAGCAGTTTGAACACCGGGTCCCTGGAGGGGTTTGAGGGTATGGGGTAAGGCATAACGGTACATCGCTAAAGACATCAACTCACCGGGCACATCAATCGGTGTAAAGAAAGGCGTGATCGTTGTGGCTTGATCCAAGGCATCTAACAAACGTGTGGAATCACGCACATCCTGGATAGTAGCCCGGCGGAGTTTACCACTGACCGGGTCATAGATATCCCTGGCTCCACCCAAATTGTGCCAATTGAGAGAACCATCCCCTAAAGTGATGAATTTTCCGTCTCGTCCCCGAGTCTTAACCTTTTTTGTACTGCTTGCGATAGATTTTTCAACCAGATCTGGTGGGAACAGCACTCTGGCTCCGTTAAATGTGGCGCCCACGTCAGCCAGCTGCTCCCGGATTTGAGGGTGGTCCAAAACAATGCCAACCTCACTCAAAACTCGTAATGTGGCTTCGTGAATAGCTTCGATTTCCTGGTCAGATATAATTTTCCATGAATTCATCAATCCGTCTCCATAAAGACATTATGGGTATGGAAAACCTATAAAAACCTTATAAGGAATAACAAACTGATAAATTAATCATCCTCATATGCTGGTAATTTCTCCAAACCAGTGTCTGACCCCCGCCTGGTGATCATCTGCCTGAGTTCAGCGGCCTGGTCCGCTGGCAAATCTGGAGGATGGTAGGCTTTGAGCAAATCTCCCAACTGTATTTGGCACATATCATGGTGTCCGCGGCCCCCCAGACCATCACTTTGCTGCCTGATCGGAATTGAACGTATTCAGAATCGCCTTCCCAATTATTTTCACTTTCCTGAAGCTATCATTTTTCAATATGTCATTTAGTTAATTTATCTCTGGATAAGAAGTAATCCCTTTATCTCACCAAAAGTGTGAGTTATCCATTTCTGGTGGGGGAGGACCGAATAGTGTTCCCTCACCTGATCCATCATGAGTATTGTTATTCCTGGCACTGGATGATTTCGTTCACCCGACCAGGCGCTTAGCTAAATTAACAGCGCCTATGGCATCATCAGCGTAGCCATCGGCACCAATGGTATCTGCCCACTCCTGGCTGATTGGTGCTCCGCCAATAATTACTTTTACCTGATCGCGAATCCCCGCCTCCTCCAATTCATTGATGACCTGCCGCTGGACCGTCATCGTTGTGGTAAGCAGGGCTGATAACCCTAAAATGCTGGCGCCAGTCTCTTTGACCTTGGCAATAAATGTCTCATTAGCAACATCAACACCCATGTCGTGCACCTGGAAACCATTTGCGGCCAGCATAGTTCCAACCAGGGTTTTGCCAATTTCATGGATATCGCCAGCCACAGAACCTATCACAACGGTACCAAGCGATTCAGTTGCCTGCTGACGAGATTCTAGTTCGGGTTTTAGAATCTCCATAGCCTTGTTCATACCGCTCGCTGCAATGACCAAATTGGGAAGGAAAAATTCCCCGGTTTGAAATTTATCGCCCACAATATTCATCCCCTCAGTCAGCCCTTCGTCGATAATGGTCAGTGGCTCTAATCCCGCCTCGAGAGCCTGCCGCGTCAAATTTACTGTTTCATCAGGTTTTCCTTCTATGATAGATGTAGTAATTTGTGTCACCAATTCGTTTGACATTTGAATTCTCCTTATCTGCGTAATGCTGAGCTAATCTAAAGGTAGTGGCGGCAGTTGGTCCATGCCAAACTTTTGAGCTGCGTGCGTGGTAATCTTGCGGAGCTCTGCTCGCATCTCCTTGGAGATAGATGAGGCTTGATAGGTCGCTAACAATTCACCGACACGATCTTGAGCTCGTTCCCAGGATGATTTGGAACCTTTTCTTTTCCACCCATCAAGTGTACACCGATCGATCACAGCTGATGGTGTGTAGAGTTCTTCAGCAAACCATTTCAGCGTGTGTGGCTGGGCTAGATAATCTGCTCGGTGGCCCAGTTCGCGTATTAGGGTCAGGGCAATGGGATTATCTCGAGGTTCGATACCTCTGATCAGGCGTTTTGCCATCCCAATAATCTCAGAATCGATGACCAGCTTTTCATAACTCTGGCAGCTCTCGAAATCCATCATACCGGCACCAGAAACCATATTGACTCCTGCTAAGGCGGCCATGACAGTGCCGCCAGCCGATTCCAGACCACTTTGGGCATCAACCAGCTTTGCGTCTGTCATTCCCAGATAGGCATGAGTGGGCATGCCCAGCGCTTTGCCGATCTCTGTATAGGCACAATCGATCATCCAGGTGCCAACGGCTCCCATTGGGGTTGTACCCTCGCGCATGTCGAATGCAGCTGGCGATCCACCCCAGACAATGGGGGCGCCAGTTTTGGCTAACTGACAGATTGTCACGCCACTGAGGCATTCTGCCGTGTGTTGCACAACTGCACCAGCCAGGGTCACCGGTGAGGTTGCGCCTGCCAGAGGCATCGAAACCAATTCAGATGGAATACCATAACGCGCGCTGTCGATCATATTCTGACACGTAAGATCGCTCCATAACAAGGGGGGGGAGGGGCATACATCAAATACGGCAATCGGCTTTTCAGCCAGGGCTTTTTCGCTTCCTGCCATGGTGACCAACATATCTTTCATGGTCCACCAGGTATCCTTCCGGAATGCGCCTGTGATGATCGGTTTCCGCATGAAATTCAGAGCCAAATAAAGCCGGTATAAATCCCCTATTTCCTCGGGCACATCTACGCAAATCATGGCCGTGCTCTGTGCGTCCAATTGGGGGATCGTTTCAACGAGTTTGACGAATTTTACGAAATCTTCCGTTAGGGGTTGGCGCTGCTCCTGGGTTTCGCTATCAAGCACCGTGATCGCAGTTGATCCAGGATCGAACTGGACACTATCGCCCCCATAGTGGACGACTTGCTCCCCATCCAGGTTGTAAAGGTAAAATTCAGATGGGCGTGTCTCCAGGGCCTGACGCACAACCTTTTCTGGGATGTAGGCAATTTGAGTGTCAAAATCCACCCTGGCGCCAGATTCGGCCAGCAGTTTCAGGGCTTCGTCATTGTGGACGCGCACACCAGGGTCCATTAATAATTCGAAGCCCTCGTTAATGATCTGCTCCATAAGTTCGTCGCTGAGAAGTTTCAATTCTGGTCGCATTTGAATGCCTCCTGATCTGAAATACCTGTTTTGCTATGATTTATTCTCGATATATAGGATCCTTCTCAGATCCTGTGAAACCAATTTTCTGTGATATTCGTCCTGCGGCCTGCAAGACCACCTCTACTAATTCTTGCATGCGCTCGGACTGAAATCTGACGTTAGGACCACCCACACTAATTGCCGCATCAACTCGACCATTATGATTGAATATCGGAGCAGCACAAGCGACGAAGCCAAGCTCTAGTTCCTCATATACTGTTCCATAACCCCGGGTGCGGATCCGGGTTAGCTCTTCCTGCAGCTCGTTCAGATTGGTGATCGTATTTTCGGTGTATCTCTCCAGGGGAGCAGATAAAAGCTCCTCGCATAAAATAACCGGCAAATAGGCCAACAACACCTTGCCTGTCGAGGTGGCGTGTGCCGGCCAGCGGGTAAATATATCCTGCGCAGCTCCCAGCACATGGGATCCCTGTACCTGATCGATGATCAATACATCACAATCAATCAGAATTTCCAGGGTGACAGTCTCCCCTGTAACCTCGGCCAGTTTGCCAAGTTCTGTGTGACTGACAATATTCAAGTTATTCGTTCGGAGGGCTCGTCCACCTAAGATAATAGCCCCTGGTCCCAGTCGATATCCACCAGAATGCTCATCACGAGCTACAATGCCCTCGATCTCTAAAGCACTGAGCAAGCGGTAAGCGGTTGTTTTGTTTAAATCAACCGCCTGCGCCAGATCATTGAGCCCCCACTCCGGTTGAGTATCTGTAAACGCATTCAACAGACTCATTGCTCGCTGTACTGATTGTGTGCCTGGATAGGTCTTCTTGTTCATAATATGTAATGAGAATTCATAATGTGAACTAATAGTAACACAGGATTATCGGAAACTCAAGGGACGTAGAGGATCAAATGGATAATTTTCATCTATTCAATCTATCTAAATTGAATCGTAATAATCGCTTGATGAATACGTCAAGCGATGCGCGTGCTGGGCCACGGAAAGAAAGATGGGAAAGAAACCACGATCACGATTGATCTGATCGACTATTACGACGAAGAGACCGGCTTTACTGCCATGGAACGCCTAGCCCGGTTGGCACTATGCCATAATGATGGGCTTCCAGGCGCGCGGACACGTCCCGGCGGGCGGCATATCGATGGAAGTTGCCGTACCGGCAGCAGAATTTATGCAAGCTGTGCGTAAGCGGGGAATTAAATTAGAAGTACGTTACTAATGAAAACCTGTATCAACTATTTAATCAACAAGGTGATCTGATAAGATATAGGGCAGATAGATTAATTTACTTATCAATTTATGATGACTGCCAATAATATCACCCGGCTTCTCGATAACAGGAAGATCAACTACAAGGCTTTCGAACTTCCCCGTCAAAAACTTGGCGCTGAAGGTACTGCCAGGTTGCTCAACGCGCCGCTGTCCATCATCTTTAAAAGCATTGTGGTTGAGCGGGTAAACCCGGGAAAACCCATTCTGGCAGTTGTGCCGGGTGATAAAGAAGTCAACCTGAAAGCGCTGGCAAAAATTGTAGGCGAGAAAAAAGTAATCCCGGCCACCCAAAAGAATGCGGAAAGGTTAACAAAACTTCAAGCCGGTGGGATATCTCCGCTTGCTCTCATCAACCGCGGTTTTGAAATTGTTATTGACGATTCTGTCTTCAGCCAGGAAACGGTCCATATCTCCGGCGGTGAACTCGGAGTCAATATCCGTCTTCGTTCCCGGGACCTGGTGGACTTAACCCAGGCAGCGGTGGCAAAGATCAGCCGGGAATAAGGGTAATCCCCCCCCAGTCCAGAATGCACCCCGCAAGCCGGACAAATAAGTAAAAATCCCTCTAGGGTAATTATAAAAACTGACGTCTGAATTCTAAAGGCGTCAGTTTTGTTTTATGTGCCGACTGCCCTTACAGGATGCTTCGCGAAAGTCGTAGCAGGAGCTTCCCTTCGACTACGCTCAGAACAGGCGCTGAGCATCCCTCTCCAGGGATGCTTAAATTTTATATCGATTACTGGATAAGTGGAAAGCTTAAGCATCGACGGAGGTCGATGCTTGGCGCCAGCCCAAAGTCGGGACTTTTGCAAAGCATCCTGAGCGTAGTCGAAGGGCAATCCCCTGGTCAAGATCGTGATAAACAGGAAATCTCTTCATCTCTGAGCACCTCATGATTACTGTTTATGAAAAGACCCATCCTTACATCAAAAACACCTCCCGTATTGATATTGTAAGAGAGGTGTTCTTAATTTTATGTCCTGTTTTTTGGGTTCAGTTCAGCCTAGAATTAGTACTTCTATCCTTTTATCACAACCAGCGGTTTCAGCTGGGCAACCTTGGCGGCAATGCCGGCGCCGATGACAGTATCCACCACTAAATCGACATCTTTATAAGCCGCGGGGGCTTCTTCAGCCAATCCGGCCATAGATCCAGCTCTGATATTGATGCCATCTCTTTTAAGCTGTTTCCGGAGATCCTCCCCCCAGATGGTTTTCTTAGCTTGTGTTCTGCTCATCACCCGCCCTGCGCCGTGGCAGCATGATCCCAGAGATCGCTGCATGGCTTCTTCAGTCCCGCGCAAAACCCAGGATGAGGTTCCCATACTTCCCGGTACCAGAACAGGTTGACCTATTTTTTTATATTCTGAGGGCAAATCATCCGCGCCGGGACCAAATGCGCGGGTGGCACCTTTCCTGTGAACGCAGACCTGGATTGACTTTCCCCCGATTTGATGGGTCTCAATTTTTCCAATATTATGGGCAACATCATAGACCTGATACAAATGCCAGTCGCTCACCTTGCCAGCTAGAACACTTTCGAATGCCTCCTGGGCGTAATAACTGAGGACCTGGCGGTTGGCGAAAGCATAATTGGCTGCACAGCACATAGCGGATAAATAGGCTTCACCTTCCGGAGAATCCAGCGGTGCGCAGACCAGAGAACGGTCCGGCAGTTCGATCCCATAACGGAGGACCGCTTTCTGTAAGGATTTTACATAATCCGAACAGACCTGGTGACCTAACCCCCTTGAGCCGCAGTGGATTTGAAGCGCCAGATCCCCAGCATTCAACCCCATCACCTGGGCAGCCTGATGATCAAAAATTTCCGCCACCAGATCAATCTCAATAAAGTGGTTGCCGGCACCTAACGACCCAACCTGGTTTGTTCCTCTTTTCAGCGCCCGGGGACTTAAAAAACGAGGATCTGCACCCCGAATGCAGCCGCCTTCTTCTGTTCTTCGTAAATCCTGATCGGAAGCATATCCCTTTTTTTTCGCCCAACGGGATCCCTCCCGGCAAACATCTTCCACTTCATTGATACTCAACCTGAGATGCCCGCTTTTCCCTACACCGCTGGGACAGAATTGATTCAGGGCAGTTGCCAGTTCATCCAGGTATGGTTTTGTTTCCTGATAGGATAATCTGCTTCCCAGCAATCGAACGCCGCAGTTAATGTCATACCCAATTCCACCCGGAGAAATGACACCCTGGGGATATTTTGTGGCCGCTACACCACCGATAGGAAATCCATATCCCTGGTGCATATCAGGCATCACCATCACATTGCCAACCAGTCCGGGTAAAGCGCAGGCATTGACCGCCTGCTCCAGAGATTTATCGCGGGCAACGCCCTTCAGCAGCTCTTCGGAGGCAAATATCCGCACCGGAACCCGCATATCAGCCCGGTAGGATTGAGGGATTTCCCACTCATAGGAATTGATTCTTTGGAGATCATTAATGGAAACCATGCCAGACTACCTTTAAAGAGGGAGCTCAGATATCAAAAACAATATTCACCTCATAACCATCTGCAGTGGTTCGAATATTCAGATTATGATAAGTTACGGCTTTGATATCTCTCTGGTAGGACTTGATCTGAGCCCCTTTCAACTTTGCCTTGAGAGAATATTCACTGGAAATGGAGAGTTTTTGAATCTCATACACCATATAATCTTCGGTAAGCCTGTACAGAAGTTCTTCCAGGAACAGGATTAACAACCCTTCATTATCCATGGCCTCGAGGGAAATGTTTTGCTGTACAGATGAAATACCCTCCGCTAACCCTTCAACACCTGAAAGCTGGATCATTCCGGACGCAGCCTGCCGGAAAAGGGAACCCAAATCCTCGCCCCAGACCCGTATTTCCAGGTCCGCAGTATGTGCTAACTCCTCAAACCCTGCTTTCTTCTTCTCGCTCATTACCTTCAGTATACCGAATTCTGTCAAATTTTTCAGGAATTTTACCTATCAATATTGAGAAACAAAATCTGGCTCTCGACGGGTTGGAAATCTGGTCAGATTCCAGAGTGTGATGAATGTCCATCTTGTAGAAAGTTTTTAATTCTTCTATAATCTGAATGTCCATGATTAGTTGAATAAAACAAGCTCCATTTTTTTTATTACGGAGAATAATTCGAAGGATACAAAATGACAAACCACCCCCTTTTTGCCGTCATCGGCGGCTCCGGTCTGTATAAAATTCCCGGATTGACCCAGGTTACTGAACACTTTGTGGATACTCCTTTTGGAAAACCAAGTGGTCCCATCGTCCAGGGAGAAATCCATGAACAGCAGGTTTTGTTCCTTGCCCGTCATGGGGTAGGACATCCAATTAATCCCACCCAGGTGAATTACCGGGCAAATATCTATGCATTAAAAAAATTGGGCGTAAACCGGGTGATCAGTGTCAACGCTTGTGGATCTCTGCGGGAAGATTATCAACCGGGAGATCTGGTAATCCCTGATCAGATATTTGATCTAACCAAATACAGAAAGAATACGTTTTTTGAGGATGGTTTGGCAGCCCATGTCGGAACAGCGAATCCTTTTTGCCCGGATCTTTCAGCTCATCTTTGCCAGGCGTTAAAAGACAGCGGAGTAAAAGTTCATGATCAGGGAGCTTTTCTAATTGTTGAAGGTCCCCGATTTTCCACCCGGGCTGAATCAAATACCTTCCGATCCTGGGGGATGTCCATTATTGGCATGACCAGTGCGCCGGAAGCCTTTCTAGCCAGAGAAGCTGAACTCTGTTATGCGTCGATTGCCCACATCACAGACTATGATGTCTGGCATGCAAGAGAAGATGCTGTCTCAGTAGAAATGGTGTTAAAAATCATCGCTCAGAACACATCCTTTGTTCAGGAGGCGATAGCAAAACTGGCTGAGAATCCCCCGCCAGAAGACCGTTCCTGCGGCTGCTTATCTGCGCTGGACGGCGCCATCATCACCAACCCTGACCTTATCCCCGTAAAAACCCGGGCAAAACTCAGCCTGTTGGTTTCAAAATACCTGGAGGAGTAATCATCATGAAAGAAATAACCATTCCAATCTCACCCGATACCATTAAGGGCTTGCATACAGGGGATACTGTCGCCCTCACCGGCATTCTGGCAACCGGAAGAGATTCAGTCCACAAATGGATGATTGATACCTTTATCCGAAAAACCAGGGAACCGGAAGGGGATGATCTGGAAGTGTATGAAGCCATCAAACCGGTGTTTAAAGAAAGCTTGATTTACCACTGCGGTCCGGTAGTATCCGGATTAGATACCGGTGAGTATAAATTTGTCGCTGCCGGACCCACCACCAGTATTCGGGAAGAGCCCTATCAAAGTGAAGTAATGCACCATTTTGACCTGCGAGGGGTAATCGGAAAAGGCGGCATGAAAGCAAATACCTTACAAGCCTGCCAGGATGTCCCGGCAGTTTATTTCCATGCCATTGGAGGAGCCGCCACCCTAATTGCCGAATCTGTTGAAGAGGTTGTGGGTGTCTATAAATTGTCCTTTGGTGTCCCGGAAGCTATCTGGGTGTTAAAAGTTAATCAATTTCCTGTGGTTGTCACCATGGATTCCCATGGTGTTAGCATTCACGATCAGGTGGAAGAAGAGTCGAAGAAGAAACTTGAGGGCTTACTTGAGAAGTAGTCAATATTTAGTATTCAGTTTTCAGTATTCAGTTTTCAGTATCCACACATCAGCAATTACTATCAGTTTACAAAAATGAGATGTGGTCCCCTTACCTCAGCTCATTTTGTTCCTAAGTGGTATAACTTGTTCAATTATGGAATGGATTAAACGATTAAACCCGGGGGTTGATAAATATTGGCTGCAGCTGATCTCAGGGTTAATCTGGACCGGGGTTGGCTTATACTTGATATTCCTGGCAGTGGGATGGATCTTTACTCCAGCAGTTTCCCCCCTCTGGATCTATTGGGCGCCTGGCTGTTTTTTAGCCCTGATCATTTATCAATTCGGATTTACCGGACTGGCGAAAAAGAACAGCCTCAGAATCGAAAACATACCTGACGAGAAACCTTCCCTTTTTGCCTTCCAGGAGTGGAATAGCTACCTGATCATCATCTTTATGATTGGACTGGGAATCACTTTGAGAAAATTCACCCCCATTCCTAAACCTCTGCTGGGGGTTTTATACCTTGGAATAGGTGGTGGAATCGGTTTATCCAGCTCGGTTTATTACCTTTACCTTTGGGAAAAATTCAGAGAAAATACAACAATCCATAACTAAATTCCAAATTTTGCGTCTTAAATTAAGTGATGATGTTCAAGGATCAAGGAAAACTTTTGGAGAAAGCCCGCACATTCGACCAGGCAGCCTTGGGGGAAGTCTATGACCTGTACAGTGATGCCTTGTATGCTTATGCCTATAAACACGTCGGTGACACCCAACTTGCAGAGGACCTGGTTGCCGAGGCATTTCAACGTTTATTGAAGGCGTTTAAAAGCGGAGGAGGACCAACAGAGCACCTGCAGGCCTACTTGTACCGCATCACTCACAACCTGATCACCGATACCTACCGCAGGGAACCGCCGCCGCCATTGGAACTCCAGGAAGACCGTTTACAACAGGAAGGTCAAGGACCCGCAGAAATTGTATCCGATAGGCAGGAAGCAGATCTCGTTCGCCGGGCATTACGCTTGTTGACCCCCGAGCAGCGTCAGGTAATTGTGCTCAGATTCCTGGAAGGTTTGAGCACCCGGGAGATCGCTCAGGTTATGGAAAAATCTATTGGCTCCGTAAAAGCACAGCAGCACCGCGGTTTGGCGGCTCTGCAGCGGATTCTCAGTGATAATCAAGAACTAGAATGAAGTATCCAGGGACATCACCCAGTCTCAAAATCTCAAAGTCACCCAGTCCTAATCCTCCAAGTTAAACCATCTAATTAAATCATTTCCCAGCGGAGACACGTAATTCCAGATCTACCCGTATCCTTTTGCTGTTTTTGGCGTCATATAGTATACGGCGTATTATTAATTTTGAACTTATTTATTTTAAGGCTTGATCATGAATAATAACGAAATTAACCCCGAATTGAAAAAGCTGCTGGAAAGCCTGCAGGATGTCCCTGCCCGGGATCTTCAGCAGAGACTTATCGGAAGAGAGAAATTCCTCTCCCAGGCGAAAAACATTCAACCTCGTCGAACTCCTACCCGCAGCTCAAAATCAAGGGTTGGGGCACCGCTGAGGAAATCTTGGCTCCCCAGGCGGGCCGCAATTCTCGCGGTAGTCTTATTTGCTTTATCCAGCATCGGCGGAACCGTCTACGCCGCCCAGAGCAGCTTGCCGGATGATTTGCTTTATCCAGTGAAGACCCTCACAGAAGATATCCAGATCGGGTTGGAATCAGACCCTGAACAACGTCTGGATTTATATGCGACTTTTGCGAACCGTCGGCTGGAAGAAATCGAAGCCCAGATCCAGGCAGGAGAGGAAATCTCCCCCAAGGTGTTAGCCCGACTGGAGAAACATTCAGAAAAGATGCTCCAGCAAGCTGCCCAGGTGGGAGAAAAGGGTCTTGAAAATGCCCTCAGGCAGATCCAACAGGCTCTGGAAAAACAAAATCAAATGATGGAAAAACTCCAGAAACAAAACCCGGGGCAGGGAGAAAAAGGTCTCCTGAAAGCCCTGGAAATGATCCAGGAGCGGCTGGAGCTGGTGGACAATGGGCTGCAGGAACCCCAAGGATTTAAGGAGACGATTAAGGAGAGAAAGGAAAAATTAGATCACCCGGGACAGGGAAATGATAATTCTAACAAACCCGAGACCCCTCCCGGACTTGAAAATAAAGACCAGAATGACAAGGGAAAAATCGATTCCTAACTGGATCTTACACTGGACCCAGCTGGAAATGGCCCTCAGGCAACCTTGAATATCCAAGAAAGATAATTTATTAATTGCTGCCAATTACAAATCAGGGAGGCACAATGAATAGCAAACCAAAAATTTTCATTTCAATACTTTTAGCAGTAACTATCCTTCTCGTCAACTTCGGGGGCATGACGGGTGTAGCAAATGCCGCACAAGTAGCTGAGGAATTAATAATTACAGTCACTCCTGTTATTATCGAGTGCGGAGACGTTGAATATACCATCTCCTGGACAGGCGGCTCACCTCCATACCCTCCATACCTCGTCTTTATGGACTATGGCGATGGGGATACATCCGGTCTTCCATTTGAAGTGAACAGCAACAGCACAATTCTCACCCATCCTTATGTAAATCATGGAATTTATGAGTGGACCGTTCGCGTGGAAGAGAAAGTTGAGGAAGGACTAATAGGGCTAGGCGGTTTAGCTGTAGATAAAATTACCATTGATGGTCCAGCAGTGACCTTAACCAGTGTCCCTGACCCTCCATTGATAGTCCTGGATGTAGATAATGGCACGGTAGAATTTGCCGCCACAGCCGCAGGGGGAACTTTACCCTATCAATATGCGTGGAACCTGGACGGAAATTGGGTAGACGCCATTGAAACCGGCGATACTGCTACTGCCTCTTTCGAGTACACTACTGCTGGAAAATTCCAGGCTGAGGTCATGGTAACCGACAGCTGTGAATTCGCCAGTATCGCTACCTTGCCGGTTGTGGTTATAGAATCGGAAGAACTCTGTCATCCTACAGCCCTAAAAATCGCTAATGCTGTCAACGACCTTTTCCCCAATCAGGCCGGTGATATTTACAGCTGTGAGGACATCTATGATATTTTTACTGGGTCCTTGACCGGTGATCAGTTGGGTTTTGGCAGGATGTGGAAGGCCTATAATCTAGCGCTAACCATGGAAGAACTCACCTGGGAAGATATTCGAGACTGGCACCTGGATGTGGGAGGATGGGGAGCATTGCTGCAGCTCGATCGTTTTTCTGAATTACTTGAAGGTCACAGCATTAGTGATCTGATGGCTCTGGTCATGAGTGAAGAGTTTAGTCTCGCTGATATCAGGATTGCAGTTCGCTCGGTAACCCGCTATGAAGCTGACTTTGAGGATGCGCTCAGCAGGATCTTAGCAGGCGCCAACCCTGGCGAATTGGGCCAGCTTTATAAACTTGCCGCAGATCTTGTGGTTGATCCCACCACCATCGATGGATATTTGGCAGATGGACTCACCCTCTCTGAGCTGAAACACGCGGCAAATTTTGCCGACCGGATGGAAGTGGATTGGACTGTAATCGCAGAGTTCAGGGCGTCCGCGGACAGCTGGGGAGATATCAAACAAGCCTACAACCTGGCGACAGATGGAGGAATCAGCGCAGCTGAAATCCTGATCC
>JBARSJ010000292.1:0-2886 GCA_049644685.1 Anaerolineales bacterium | reverse complement strand
GCTTGCTGTGTATGGAATGTCCTGCAGTACCTGCAGTCATTGACTTCCGTAACCGCCATCATCAACCGCTCCCGGAACGCTGGTGAGATGCGGTCTTCCTTGAGCGCACTTTTAATTTGGTTCCGTTGGGATAGCAGATACAATAAATCCTGCCAGAAAGCCCTCCAGTTGGAGTAATACCGCTTACGGAATTTATTAATCTGCCTGGTGGAGATTGGAGTATTTTGTTGGGTTTCTTTATTAATGCGGTCAATCATGTTCTCTAAGGTCCCTGGTAATTATTGAAATTTCAAATATAGGATAAGTTGAATATTACCCCTATATAATAACAGGAAGGGGATGGGAAAAGACACCTTGCCGTTCCAACCACATTGCGCTTGCTACTTAAATTGATCCTTGCTGACCCTGTGATATACTCTTGAGGGATCACGGCACTGTTCTCAGCCGTTAAAGAGCTGAGGGAACTTATGACTTGTAACATAAAAATTCATGACTTCCAGAAGCACATTAAAGATATAATTTGAACGGTGTAAAAAAACTGCCCTTTGAGCCGATTTTCAGGAGTAAAAATTATGTATAAGATCGTTTATAAAAAGGTTCTCGCTCCAAAAATAACCCGTTTTTCCATTGAAGCTCCCGAAATTGCCAAATCCAGAAAACCCGGCCAATTTGTAGTCATCCGGGCAGATGAAACAAGTGAACGGGTTCCACTGACAATTGTTGATTCTGACCCCAAAAAGGGCACCATCGATCTAATAATCCAGGACGCCGGATTCAGCACTCACTGCCTGACCTGCTACAAGGAAGGAGATGGATTTCTGGATGTACTCGGCCCCCTGGGACGACCAACGGACATGCATAAATACGGCACAGTGGTTTGTGTTGGCGGCGGTGTGGGTACAGCAGTCCTCTACCCGATTGCCAAAGGATTAAAGGAAGCCGGGAATACAGTCATCACCATCAACGGTGCCCGAAATAAAGAACTGGTCATTCTTGAAGAAGAACTCGCAAAAGTCAGTGACGAGTTGATTATCACAACTGATGACGGCAGTTATGGGATCAAGGGATTTGGATCAACTGTCCTGCAGGGCATGATCGATGATAAAAAGAAAATTGATTTTGTGGTTGCTATCGGACCCACAATGATGATGAAAGCAGTCGCAGAAGTTACCCGTCCCTACGGTATCGAAACCATCGTCAGTCTGAATGCCATTATGATTGATGGTACAGGGATGTGCGGCGGATGCCGGGTCACTGTGGGAGATGAAGTGAAATTTGCCTGTGTTGATGGACCCGAATTTGACGCTCATTTAGTGGATTTTGAAGAACAAATTGCCAAACACCATTATTACGATAAAGAACAAGCCTGCCAAATGGACAAAATAATTGCTGACGCTGAACAGGAGAGAGCATAATGGCCGAAGAAAAAAAACCCCGGCCCCCACGGAAAAAACCAGACCGCATTCCGCGACAGGAGATGCCGGTCCGGGCCGCACAAGACCGCATCCAGGACTTTGAAGAAGTTGCCCTGGGGTTTGACGCGGCACTTGCCCAAAAAGAAGCTCAGCGCTGTCTGCAGTGCCCGAAACAGCCCTGTGTAGATGGCTGTCCGGTCTCGGTGGATATCACGGGATTCATCCACTTGATCACTGAAGGTGATTTCATCGGTGCAGCCCGAAAAATCAAGGAAACCAATTTACTGCCGGCAGTTTGCGGTCGGGTTTGCCCTCAGGAAGAGCAATGTGAACAGGTTTGTGTGGTCGGAAAAATTGACGAACCGGTCGCCATCGGACGGCTGGAACGTTTTGTCGCAGACTATGAACGGAATCAAGGCACTGTTGTGCTGCCGGAAGTTGCTCCACCCAGCGGGAAAAAAGTAGCAATAATCGGCTCAGGTCCTGCTGGTATCACAGTCTCCTACGAGCTGCTGCAGGCTGGTCACAAAGTGACTATCTTTGAAGCACTGCATGAATTGGGTGGGGTGCTGATTTACGGCATCCCGGAGTTCCGCCTTCCCAAGAAAATTGTTGCTGCCGAAATTGATACCATCAAGAAACTCGGGGCTGAAATCAAACTAAACATGTTGATCGGAAAGACCCGAACCATTGATCAGCTTATGAATGATGATGGTTTTGACGCGGTCTTTATCGGCACGGGATCCGGGCTTCCAATGTTCCTGAAGTTACCCGGTGAAAACCTGAACGGAATCTCTTCTGCAAACGAATTCCTGACCAGGGTAAATCTGATGAAAGCCTATCGCGAGGAATATGCTACACCAGTAAAAGTGGGTAAAAAAGTGGCTGTTTTCGGCGCCGGCAATGTTGCCATGGACGCTGCCCGGTCTGCTAAACGCGTTGGCGGAGATGACACCGAGGTTAGCATTGTCTACCGACGAGCAAGAGATCAAATGCCTGCCAGAGAGGAAGAAATCCATCACGCAGAAGAAGAAGGCATCATCTTTAACCTGCTGACCAACCCCATTCGTTTCATCGGGGATGAGAATAATCATGTTAAAGAAATCGAATGTGTCAAGATGGAATTGGGAGAGCCTGATGACTCCGGCAGAAGAAGACCCATTACCATCAAAGGGTCCGAACACCTGATTGAAGCAGACACGGTGATTGTTGCCCTGGGTACAATGCCCCGCAAGTTTATCGCTGAGACCTCTCCAGATATTAAAACCAGCGATTGGGGAACCTTCCTGGTGGATGAAGAAACCGGGGAAACTTCCAAAAAGGGTGTTTTTGCAGGAGGAGATATTGTCACCGGTTCTGCAACTGTTATCCAGGCCATGGGCGCTGGGCGGGTAGCCGCCAAAGCGATCAATGAATACCTGGCTGAAAACTGAATAAGATCCCCTAAAAATCATCTGCTAAAGACCCCGGG
>JBARSJ010000291.1:0-1561 GCA_049644685.1 Anaerolineales bacterium | reverse complement strand
TATCATCCGCTGGCTGCTGAGGATTCAGGAAGAAGAGGAAGGTATCAAACTCACAACGGGCTGGGGTTAATCAAGAGGTGGATATGGATAGATCAAATTTCTGGAAGGGATTCTTTCGACAACAGCGACCGCTAATTATCCTGGGCAGTCTAGTAGTCATTGTGATATTGTATTTTTATTTGACAACCCCAGTGATCACGGAGGCTGTTCTCGCCTCTGCCATTCGCCATGCTACCCCTTTGGTGTTAGGGGCGATGTGTGGTTTGCTGGGAGAACGTGCGGGCATTATTAACATTGGCATAGAGGGTCAAATGTTGTTGTCAGCCTTCATTGGATTCCTGGTCAACGTCTGGTCAGGAAATTTACTGCTGGCCGTCTTTGCCGGCATTGCAGCTGGAGCGGTTTTAGGCCTTCTGCTGGCTTTTATGTCGGTGACCCTGAAGGTAGATCAGATTATTGGTGGAACGGTGATCAATATCATTGCTGTCGGATTAACAGGCTATTTTTATCAGGCAGGTTTGACCACCCAAGGCAAACTGGCACCAATCGCTCTAGGCAAACTGGCGGAAATCCCAATCATTGGACGGGCTTTGTTTAATAATCCACCGATAACATATGCAACTATTGTTTTAGTGTTTGTCGTTCACTACGTCCTGTTCTATACCAGGTGGGGTTTACGTACACGCGCTGTTGGTGAACACCCCAAAGCTGCGGATACTCTAGGTGTCAATGTATACAAAATTCGCTACATAAATGTTATTCTTGGGGGAGCGATAGCAGGCTTGGCAGGAGCCTTCCTTACCCTGGAGGCAGTGGGATCATTCGAGCGATTAATGACGAATGGACGGGGATTTGTCGCTTTAGCGGTGATGATATTCGGTAAGTGGACACCTCTCGGTTCCTGGGGAGCAGCCCTGTTGTTTGGGGTGACATCCGCAATTCAGACTCAGATTCAATTTGCTGGAGTGCTAGATATTCCCCATCAGTTTATAGGCATGCTGCCTTATTTACTTACGATTATTGTTCTGGCAGGTACGGTTGGTAAGTCACGCCCCCCAGCTGCTGATGGAATCCCTTACGAAAAAGAATAATCAGTTGGAAAAGAGAATTCCTATGAATGAAAATATACCCTTAGCATTAGAAGCTCGTAAGATTACCAAACGATTTCCAGGAGTGATCGCAAATAATCGAGTTGATTTCTCACTCAAAAAAGGCGAGATACACGGGCTCTTGGGTGAAAACGGAGCGGGAAAGTCTACTTTGATGAATGTGATTTACGGCCTCTATTCCGCTGATGAGGGCGAAATATTTATTAATGGGGAGATGGTTGAGATCAATAACCCTCATGATGCCATTGATCTCCGGATAGGAATGGTCCACCAGCATTTCATGCTGGTGCCAGTATTTTCTGTAACCGAGAATATCATTCTTGGTGCGGAGGTGATGAAGGGAACTACTTTGGACCTGAATAAAGCGCGCCAGGAGATCAACCGCTTGTCAGAAGGATACGGACTCAAAGTTGATCCAAGAGCAATAATTGAAGATATCCCGGTGGGTGTTC
>JBARSJ010000290.1:0-2341 GCA_049644685.1 Anaerolineales bacterium | reverse complement strand
ACTATATCAATCCGCCGGATGCAGGCTACACGCAATGGAAGCCCGAGAACAAGGACACGCACAAACAGAAGCGAGATGTCTCGAATCAAATCGTGTGGCAGTACGGTTCCAAGAGCCATCAAGGCTTCTTCAGCCATATCGGGTCCGGTTGTCAGCGTTTGACTAACGGCAAAACGCTGATATGCGCCATGACCGAGGGACACCTGCTGGAAATCACTGAAGACGGCCAACTCGTATGGGAATATATAAATCCCATCAACACCGACGGCATCAAAGAGGTCAATGTAGATCAGTACCCCATGAACAATGCGATGTTCCGGGCCTACCGCTACACTGCGGACCATCCTGCTCTGGCCGGCCGGGATCTGACACCGGGCGACACCCTTACGGGAAAGGCTCCTTCGTACAACAGCCCTGATCCCGGAGACCGCGCTTTCGCTCCTCTTGAGCCGCCATGCCCAAAAGACTTGTTCTCGGCTCTCAATATGGATCGCTTTGTACCCGCGAGCTTGGCAGATGTGAAGTATGCCTTATTCCTGGATCCACAAGATCCGGGCGAATTCGAAGACTTGTCGATAGGCTCGAGGCTGCCCGATACCGGCCAGATAGCCGACTATACGGATACCTTTGGAGAAGACTCCGACTACGCTATCAATCCGCCGTCCTATGAGGACAATAAGGACAGTACCATCAAGGATGATGTTACCGGCTTGATCTGGCAGAAGGTGGACGGAGGCTCCATGACCTGGGAGGATGCTATCGCCTACGCCGACCTTCTGAGCCTGGGTGGCCATCAAGACTGGCGGCTGCCCACAAGCGACGAACTATTCGCAATCCTTGATCACGACCGACAGAATCCCGCGCTGAACACAACCTACTTCCCACCGAATGACGCTCAGTACTGGTGGACTTGCGAAACCAGGGCTGATGATCCCAGTCGCGTCTGGTTAGTCAACGAGGGGGGAGGTATCGGAGCACATCGTATTAGTGAATCCGCACAAGCAGGAGGGGACAAGCGAATCCATGTACGCTGCGTAAGGGGGCAGACCGCTCAACCAACACCTCGCTGGACGGACAACAATGACGGCACCGTCACCGACCTTGTTACTCACCTGGTCTGGCAGCAAACGGGATCTGAAATGAAGATGAGTTGGCAGCAGGCTCTGACTCATGCAGAGGAAATGACGCTGGCCGGCCGGGAAGACTGGCGTTTGCCGAACATCAAGGAACTGCGTTCGCTCACCGACATCACCCAAACGAATCCGGCTGTCGATCTTGCAGTGTTCCCAGACTTTCAGGGTGACGATTACTGGTCATCGACTACCCTGGCGGGTCACACCGACAGAGCCTGGACCACAAACTTGCGGTTTGGCATAGTCAGCTATCAGCCAAAAACAGCCAATCTGCTGGTTCGTTGTGTTCGTGGCCCTGAAACGATCTTGTCGGATGTGAATCTACCTGTCATGCAGCACATACAGGGCGGGACATTTGCCATGGGTGACCACCACGATCTCGGCGGCGCCGAACATCGCAACGACGAGGTCCCCGTTCACCAGGTGAGCCTGAACGACTTCTATGTCGTGGTGTATGAAATAACGAATACGGAGTATTGTGATTTTCTAAACGATGCGATTGAGCAGGAACAAATTGTGGTCGACGCCGGATATGTCACCGATTCGCGAACAGGCGTGCTTCTTTGTGACACCTATCAGAGCGATGGCTACAGCCGCATTCATTACGATGGTCATGATTTCAGTGTGGCTGCGGATAAGGCTAATCACCCGGTCGTGGGCATCCGGTGGTTTGGCGCCGTTTCCTATTGCAACTGGCTCAGCCGACAGTGCGGCTTGTCACCCTGCTATGATCCGGACCGCCAAATTTGTGACTTTTCCCAAAACGGTTATCGCCTACCCACCGAAGCCGAATGGGAATATGCCGGACGAGGTGGACTCCATGATCCGTATGCCATCTATCCCTGGGGCGACGATCCAGACAATTCAAAGGCCAACTGGCCGAATTCCGGCGATCCCTTCGAGTCCGGGCCAATGCCATACACAACACCTGTTGGCTTCTACAATGGCGAGCAGCATTTCAAGAGTGATTTCAACTGGCCCGGCTCGGCAAGCACCTATCAAACCCAGGATGGCTCCAATGGTTATGGTTTGTATGATATGGCCGGCAACGTTTGGGAATGGACCAACGACTGGTACCATGGTGATTATTACGGTATTAGCCCACGCTATGAACCGCAGGGGCCAACCACGGGAAAGCCGATGCCGGACGGAAATATCTACCACGTTCTGCGAAGCGGCAACTGGTACAACGGTCCACAGGGCCACAG
>JBARSJ010000289.1:0-30195 GCA_049644685.1 Anaerolineales bacterium | reverse complement strand
GTCAGGCTCGGTAGTACAGGTACCTGATGATGTATCGCCTCTGTTCATTTCGCTGGGTAAATTTGTCTCCTTTGTTCTTCCCAAGCTGGGATTATTGAAAATAGATTTATCTGGGTTGAGCCGCAATCCCGCTGTCGTTCAGGCATACAAGGACGATCCCCTTGTTAATTCTGGAAAATTTACTGCCAGGGTATCAGCTGAAATGAACAAGTCCTTTGACAGGGTGGCTGTTGAAGGTTCCCAGATCAAAGCTCCTGTGTTGATTCTTCACGGAGGTTCTGACCGAATTGTAAATCCAACCTGCTCTCATTTCCTTTATGCTCTGGTTTCTTCAGAAATCAAGAAGTTAATTATTTACGATGATTTCTACCACGAGGTTTACAATGACCACGGTCACGAGCAGGTCTTAAAGGATGTATCATCCTGGATTAATAACCAGCTCAAGTGATTATTTGAGGTGATCCATTTCCTCCTGATTAATCGGATTTTTCAAATGGAATAAAATATTATCATTAATAAGACAACTTAAATCATGAACAATATTGAATCATTGTTAGAGGAAATTCAGGCAGCTCAGGAAGCAGGAAACCTTTTTCTGGAAGGTCAATCAAACACAAAAATTGGAAAATTGCTCCTGGAAAGGAACATCTATCAAGATGCTGCCCAATATTATCAACGGGCAGCTTTCTTGTTTGGAGAGGTTAACAAGCAAAACCACCAAGCCCGCTCTCTTAATCATCTCGGAATATGCCTGGTGCTGGTAGATTTACCTGAGCAGGCATTGCAGCCATTGAATCAGGCAATAAAATTAGCTGAAGACGAAGGAGATCTTACCCTCAGGGCAGCTGCCGGGGGTAATTTAGGACTGGCATACAGCGCCCTTGGTGACTATACGAAAGCAATCGGGGCTCATAAAGCCGTGCTCGAAACCGCCGAAGGCCTTCAGGACCAGTCGATGCAGCTGAACGCGCTGATAAATCTGGCGGATTCTAATCTGCAAAATAAAAATTATCAACCTGCCCTTGGATTTGCCCTGGTTGCCTTTGATATCGCAAAATCATTAGAATCTCTACCCTCCCTGGTGTTGATTTATGATTTGCTGGGAATGATTTCATCCCGTCAACAGGATCTGAAATCAGCAGTCGATTACCACCAACAAGCGTATCTGACCGCTAAATCACTCGGTGACCTCCAGCGCCAAGGCATTGCTTTAGCAAATCAAGGGCTGGCTCTTGAAGGATTAACCGAACTCAGCAAAGCATTTCAGGCCATAGAGCAAGCGCAGGAAATATTCACCATGCTCAAATCAGATTATCTGGAAAAAACGAGCAAGGATCTGGAAAGGATCAAAACCGCGTTGTCTTAATCTGCCAAAACCTGGGGACAATTACTCCTGTATACAACTGAAAGATTAAGGACTATAATCTTCCAGAGCAAATTGAACAAAACAATTTTAAACTACCCGGAGGAAGTGTGATCCGTACTCGTAATACTATTCTAGCCATCCTGATCCTTGTGATCAGCCTATTCCCACTGGCAGCTGCAGGCAACGCCCAGGAACCTGTGATCCGGGCTGTTCTATTTTATTCCGATTCCTGTCCCCATTGTTTGGAAGTAATTAATAACGCATTACCTCCACTGGTTGACCAATACGGAAACCAGCTTCAGATCTATGGATTAAACACCCATACTGAACCTGGAAATACCATCTACAGGAGTGCGATTGATAAGTACGAAATCCCTCAAGAAAGACAGGGGGTGCCCACTTTAATCGTAGGGGATGCAATTCTGGTCGGATCATTTGAGATCCCGGATCAGTTACCCGGCATTATCGAACAGGGACTGGAGAACGGCGGAATTGATTGGCCAGACATTCCAGATCTTGAACAAGCCATGGCAGAAGATAATCCAGGTGAAGAAGAAGCCAATCCACCACTGGATCACACAATGACCGTCTGGGAAAAATTTTCTTCTGATCTGGTTGGAAATATCCTTTCTGTAATTGTTCTTCTGGGTATGATTGGATCGTTAATTTTTGCTGGTATCAGCCTTAACAATGACGAATTGTCAGACCAAATCAAAATAAAGGATTGGCTGATTCCAGTTCTTTCCTTGATCGGTCTGGGTATTGCCGGTTATCTCGCCTATGTGGAAGTCAACCAGGTTGATGCAGTCTGTGGTCCGGTCGGGAACTGCAATACCGTTCAGCAAAGTTCCTATGCGGTCCTATTTGGGATTCTCCCCATCGGAGTCCTGGGTGTGTTGGGTTATCTAGTGGTGATCATCCTCTGGTTGGCGGGAAATTTAGATTCAGCCGCCTTACAAAGAACAATAAGCATTCTGCTCTGGATTGTTTCCTTATTCGGGGTTTTGTTTTCCGTCTATTTGACTTTCCTGGAACCTTTTGTCATTGGGGCGACCTGTCTGTGGTGTTTAAGCTCTGCAGTAATAATGACAATCCTGTTTCTGCTGGCCAATCAAATTTTTAAGCGGTCCCTGGTTGTAGTTTTTGAGGAATCTTGATCCAAAATGCATGAGCTAGCCATCACCGAGCAAATTGTAAAAATTGCCAACAAACACGGAGAGAAAAACAAGGCCACCCAGATCACAGATTTGTTTCTGGTAATCGGGGAGCTTTCAACTGTGATCGACGACTCTGTCCAGTTTTACTGGGATCTGATCACTGAGAATACCCTCTGTGAAGGGGCAAAACTCCATTTTAAACGGATTCCAGCGGTATTTCGATGCAGAGACTGCAATAAGGAATACGGCCTTGTCCAGGGTGAATTAACACCCTGTCCTCACTGCCAAAGCAGCAGTATGGACATTCTCCAGGGAAAGGAATTTCACCTCGACAGCATCAATATTCTTTAAAAAGAGATCGTTATGGTAAAAAATGTTTCCATTGTAGAAAAAATCCATAGTGCCAATGACCAGCTGGCAGCAGAAATCCGCCAACGATTGGATAACGCATCCGTTTTCAGTATCAATTTCATGGCTTCTCCGGGAGCCGGGAAAACCTCTCTGATTGAACGCACCTTGCATCAGCTGACAGGGCTGCATAAAATTGCTGTCATTGATGGAGATGTAGCGACCAGCATTGACGCTGATAGAGCAGCAAAAGCAGGCGCAACTGCGGTTCAAATTAACACCGGGGGCCAATGTCATATTGATGCCAATATGCTCCGCCTGGCGATAAATGAACTTGACCTGAAGGATCTTGATTTACTATTGGTGGAAAATGTAGGGAATTTGATCTGTCCCGCTTCCTTCCAACTGGGCACACACAAAAACATACTGATCGCCTCCATCCCTGAAGGCGATGACAAACCTTATAAATATCCCGCGATGTACCAGGATGTGGATGCTCTTATCATCAATAAAATTGATTTGCTGCCGTATGTTGATTTTGATATGGCTTACTTTGAGAAAGGCGTCCAACTTTTAAATCCAGACCTGATCTCTTTTCCGCTTTCTTGTCGTACCGGGGAGGGAATTCAAGCCTGGATCACCTGGTTGACAGGATTAATCAAGAACCCGAAAACAACCTGAAATGAATCAGCAAAAAGCCTACCGCGTACATATTAATGGCATTGTCCAGGGGGTAGGTTTTCGTCCTTTTGTGTATGGGCTGGCTGCCCGGTATGACTTAAACGGCTGGGTGAGAAATACCTCAGAAGGAGTGGATATCGAGGTAACCGGACCAGAAAATATATTGAACCATTTCATTTCCAGCCTGGAAAATGAAACGCCTCCGCTGGCTCAAATTGATTCCCTCCACTTCGAAGAAATTCCAATTGATAATCTTAAATCTTTTCAGATCCTCCATTCCCGGTCTGTAGACGGCGGATTTCAACCTATATCCCCTGATGTCAGCATCTGCGGGGATTGTCTGGGTGAACTTTTCACTCCTGCAGATCGCAGGTACAGGTACCCCTTTATCAACTGCACCAATTGCGGCCCCAGATTCACAATAATTAAAGATATCCCCTACGACCGCCCCCAAACAACCATGGCAGGTTTTAATCTCTGTCAATCCTGCACGGCAGAATATGAAAACCCTCTTGATCGCAGGTTCCATGCCCAACCGGTTGCCTGTCCTTCATGCGGACCTCAAGTCTGGCTCGAATATGCTGGAGAAAGCGATAAAAAACCAGCTGCGGTTGAAGATTCCGCAATCATAGAGACACAGGAATTGCTCGCTGCAGGAAAGATCGTTGCTATCAAAGGGCTGGGTGGATTTCACCTGGCTTGTGATGCCGGAAACCCAGCGGCTGTTCAAAGATTAAGAGAAAGAAAAGACCGTCCAGCAAAACCGCTGGCAGTGATGATGCCGGACCTTAAGACCGTTCACGAACACTGCTTAACGACTGACAGAGAATCGGACCTGCTTTCTTCTACCCAGCGCCCAATCTTACTCCTGGAGAAAAAAAACGGTTCTGCTCTTCCTGATAGTCTTGCACCCGGGCAATATACCCTGGGTGTAATGCTGCCATATACACCACTCCATTACCTTTTATTCTCTGCGAACGAACAATATCCCGCTGCTCCTTATTCGGTTCTGGTAATGACCAGCGCAAACTTCAGCGGAAATCCCATCCTGACTGGCAATCAAGAAGTGAGAGAGTATCTCAACAACATTGCGGACGCCTACCTCTTTCATGGTAGGGACATCCATATTCATTGTGATGATACGGTGACCCGGATACCAATTCAATTATCAGAGGAGATATTGGTCTCTTATCCAACCAGGCGCTCCCGGGGTTACTCTCCTCATCCTCTCAAACTGGCAGAAAAAAGCAGCTCAATATTAGGGGTGGGCGGGGAACTTAAAAACACTTTTTGCCTCACTAAAGAGGACTATGCTTTCCTCAGTCAGCATATTGGTGACTTAAAGAACTTTGAAACCCTAACCAGTTTTGAAAATTCCATCACTCATTTTGAGGGTTTATTCCGAATCAACCCGGAGCTGATCGTTTATGACATGCATCCGGATTATTTATCAACCCGTTATGCCCTGGATCGGAGCAAACATTCCGGCATTCAAGGGTTGCCGGTTCAACATCATCACGCCCATATAGCCTCCTGTTTAGCAGATAACCTTTATCAGGGGAAGGAACCAGTTATCGGTATAGCTTTTGACGGCATCGGATTCGGAGAAGACGGCGCAATCTGGGGAGGAGAATTCCTGATTGCCGATTACCAGCACTTTACCCGGGTTGGCCATTTGATTAATTATCCTCTGCCCGGAGGAGATATTGCCATTCGGGAACCCTGGCGAATGGCTTTGTCAGTCTTGCATAGCTGCGGTCTTTCCTGGGAATTAGAGAATCCAGCAGTGAAACACGCTGCTTCCCTGCTGGAAAATATTCCCGGTGTATCCCCTCTGACCGTGCTTGAAAATCAACTCAAAACCGGAACAAACTCCCCCCTGACATCCTCGGTGGGACGACTCTTTGATGCAATCGCAGCACTGGCAGGCGTTTGCCAGACCATCACTTATGAGGGACAGGCAGCAATAGAGCTGGAAGCTCTGGCGGACCCTGACGAAGAGGGTGTTTATTCATATGAAATCACCGGGGACAATATAATTGATCCCGGATTAATGGTAAAAGCTATCCTGGATGATCGAAACAGCGGGATATCAATCCCTAGAATTTCAGCCCGCTTCCATAACAGTTTAGCAGAGATGGTTTTGGAGATGTCTATCCAGCTGCGGGAAAAATATCATCTAAATCAGGTTGCATTGAGTGGCGGTGTGTGGCAAAATATGACCCTCCTCGATAAAACCGTCAAAAATCTGCTATCTGCAAACTTTCAAGTTTTACTGCACCAGCAAATTCCCCCCAATGACGGTGGTTTAGCACTCGGCCAGGTTGTCATAGGTCAAAAAATTTTACAGGGATAAGGAGAAGCCAGTCATGTGTTTAGCTGTCCCGGGAAAGATCCTCGAAATATATGAGAAACAAGGTTTATCAATGGCCAAAGTCGATTTTAGCGGTGTAACGCGCGAAGCCTGTATCGAGCATGTTCCGGAAGCGCAGGTCGGTGATTATGCTGTCATACACGTGGGATTTGCTATCAGTCTCTTAAGTGAGGAAGAAGCTCAGCAGTCAATGGATTTACTGCGGGAAATCCTTGAAGCTGGAGAAGAATCAGGGGATGAGAATATCAGATGAAATACCTTACTGAATATAGAGACGCAGCGTTGGTCCACTCAACAATTGCCAAAATCAGAGAGACTGTGTCTCAACCCTGGACCTTAATGGAAATCTGCGGTGGGCAAACCCACTCCATCATTAAAAACGGATTGGACCAATTGCTTCCCAACGAGATTGAACTGGTCCATGGCCCAGGCTGTCCAGTTTGTGTGACCCCGTTGGAACTGATCGATAAAGCTCTGGCAATCGCCTCCCAACCTGATGTAATTTTCACCAGTTATGGAGATATGCTAAGAGTCCCGGGCTCACAGGCAGATCTTTTTTCCATTCGTGCGCAAGGCGGAGACATTCGCGTTGTCTACTCCCCGCTGGATGCGCTGAAAATCGCCCAGGAAAACCCGGACAAAGAGGTTGTGTTTTTTGCAATCGGATTTGAAACAACTGCCCCGGCAAATGTAATGAGTATTTTGCAAGCAGAGAAATTAAAAGTCAAAAATTACAGCATCCTGGTGTCTCATGTCAGGGTACCTCCCGCAATCGAAACTATCCTGGGATCCCCAAATAACCGCGTGCAAGGCTTCCTGGCAGCTGGTCATGTCTGTGCTGTGATGGGGTACTGGGAATACATCCCTATCGCAGAGAAATATCAAATCCCGATATCAGTGACCGGTTTTGAACCGCTCGATATTGTCCAGGGGATACTTGATACAGTAGAGTCTCTTGAAGCTGGGGAATCGGCGGTAAAAAATTCCTATATCCGGGCAGTCACTGAACAGGGAAATAAAACTGCCCAGCAGATCATCAATCGTGTGTTTGAATCCTGTGACAGAAAGTGGCGCGGCATCGGTGTTATCCCAGGTAGCGGTTGGCGCCTGAAATCTGCCTACGCTGACTATGATGCGGAGCAGCGGTTTAATGTCCAGGCCATTGAAGCTGAAGAATCCCCTTTGTGCATTTCCGGTCTGGTGCTCCAGGGAATAAAAAAGCCTGCTGAATGTGAAGCCTTTGGAAAGCAATGTACTCCAGAAAATCCTCTGGGGGCTACGATGGTTTCCGATGAAGGAGCCTGCGCAGCTTATTACCGCTACCGAAATCAGCCCACCGAAAGTGAGAGGGAAATTAAATGACAAAAGAACTCCCCTCCCTTGAAGGTCCTATTTGTTCCCTGCCCAGATCACACAAAGATAAAATCGTTATCGGTCACGGCAGCGGCGGAAAAATGACGGCTGACTTAATACGGGATATTTTTTATCCTCCCCTCTCAAATCCAGCGCTCTTGGCCGGCAATGATGCGGGTATTGTGCAATTGGCAGATGGGACTATGTTGGCAGTCAGCACAGATGCTCACGTGGTTTCTCCGCTGTTTTTTCCTGGTGGCGATATCGGCAAACTAGCTGTTTGCGGGACTGTTAATGATGTTGCAATGGTTGGGGCGAAACCGCTTTATCTTACTGCCAGTTTTATCCTCGAAGAAGGTCTTGAGTTATCAGTTCTGGAATCCGTAGTTCAATCAATGAAATCCTCCGCAGAGGAAGCAGGAGTAGAGATCATCAGCGGTGACACCAAGGTTGTAGCCCACGGCGAGGCTGATGGATTGTATATTTCTACCACCGGAGTCGGGCTGCTTGATCCCGGATTGAAAATCGGCGGGGCAGAAGCTAAACCGGGGGACGTGGTGATTATCTCCGGCACAATTGGAGAGCATGGAATTGCAGTTCTCGAAGCCAGGGGAGAATTAGGATTTGAATCCAATTTAGAGAGTGATACTGCGCCGTTAAATCATCTGGTCGCAGCGATGCTGACCGCCAGTAAAAACATTCATGTGCTGCGAGATCCCACGCGGGGTGGCGTAGCAACTGCTTTAAATGAGATTTCCAGGCAATCCAGTGTAGGAATCGTTCTGGAGGAAAACTCTCTTCCCATCCAGCCTGCAGTGTCAGCAGCTTGTGAAATGCTTGGTTTTGATCCTCTGTATATTGCAAACGAGGGAAAATTACTGGCAATCATCAGCCAGGAAGATGTGGAAAATGTGCTGGCTGTGATGAGAAGAACCAGATACGGGGAAAACGCAGTTGTGATCGGGGTGGTAGAAGATTCCCCTCAAGGGCGGTTACTGTTAAAAACCGGGCTTGGATCCACACGCATTGTAGATGTCCTGGCAGGAGAAATGCTTCCCAGAATTTGCTGATCAATGTTTGGCTCCCTTTAAGATTTGACGCTGTTCTCCTCCAAAAATTTATTCCTAGATAACTTCTATGCCATTTTGTCGCAGATGGGAATCTATTTGTATATAATATAATCATAGAAATAAACGGAAACTCCCGAGGAGTCCTTGTAATGATGGCTACTAAGACCTATCCTGTGGTTGTACTCTGCGGCAGTGATCCGGAACGAAGAGAACTGCTCAGAGTTCATGATCCTGAAGGAAAATATCCTTCCAAAGTCCTGCTGCCCATGCTTGGAAAACGGGTAATTGACTGGCAACTGGAAGCGCTCCAGGCCTCATCCTATGTAGGGGAAATTTACCTTTTGGGATTAACGCAATCTGACTATCCCATTAAAGATCCAATCCACCACATTCCAATTAATACCACATCAACTATCCTGGAAAAAATATCCGCCGGCAGCAAAATAATTTCAAAGAATTACCCGGATCTGCAACATACAATAATTAGTACTGGAGATGCACCAGCTATTACCACGAAATCAATTGATCTGTTTTTTAAAGAGCTGATCAAGCACAACGATGCAGATTTATTGCTTACAGGAGTTCCTGAAGACATCACCCTGGAGATATTTCCAGATCATGGCAGGGTAGTGGGTAGGTTTAAAGACCAAGATATTTATCCGGGGGAGATGTTTGCCCTGCGTCACAACATATTCCCTGTTCTAAAAAAGGAGATCGATCAACTCTCCACCAGGCGTCGGCAGTTTAACCGCAGGGCAGATACATCTAAACTTGGTCCCATCCTGCGTTATCTTGCCAGGAAGCCTGGTTTGTGGCTGATGATAATTAAATTTTTACGGGGAATTCTCGCTCTAGATGAACTTGAAAGCATCCTCTCAAAGGTCTACAAAATAAACATTAAAATCGCTGTCATCCCTGATCCCGGGTTCGGCATGGATCTGGATTTGCCCGAAGATTATCAAAAGTTATCCGACTATATTAGGCAAACGAAATTATCATCAACCCTTGAATTCAACTACTAAGTACACAAGTGAGTGAAAGGGGTAATTCATATATTCGTTAGCAGCTCGTTTTCAAGATGAGGGGGATATGTAAAATTTATATCGGTATCAAAAAAGCGCAGTGCTTAAAAATTATTGGCTCTGTGAATCATCCATAGTAAAATGCAATTATTAGATCTCAAATCCCGGAGGACAAGGATGGAACCTGTAATAACCCGGAAAGTCGCCGACAATCTTTTCCTGATTCGCACCATAGATCGAAAACTAAAATATTTTGAAGCTTTGTGGGAAGTTCCTGAGGGCATGGTATACAACGCATATTTGCTCAAGACTTCTGCGGGCGCAGTGTTATTTGATACCACAAAAGCCAACTACACTGAACCATTTCTAGAAGCCTTGCGCGGCCTGATTGACCCGAAGGAAATCAAACATCTGGTTGTTCATCATATGGAACCTGACCACAGCGGCGCGATGCCTGCGGTCCTGGAGACCATCGGAGAGCATGTCCAGGTTTGGGGCCACCCTTTCGCTAAGCGGTTGATTAAAAGCCTTTATGACCTCGACCCCAATTTCCAGACTGTCAAGGATGACACAATACTTGAAATTGGCGGCAAAAAGCTGACTTTCCGTCAAATGCCCTGGCTTCACTGGCCTGAATGCATGATTACCTATATCCCTGAAGACGGATTCTTATTCGGCGGCGATATATTTGGCAGCTACGGTATCCCCGAAGGCATCTTTGACGATGATGGCGACGACCTGCATGAATTCCTGCATCTGGCGCGTGAATATTTCGCCTCTGTTATTGGACACTACAAATCCTATGTCAATAAAAACTTGCTCAAACTCGAAGGCGAAGCAGCCGCTCCCAAGATGATTCTTCCAGCACACGGCCTGCTCTGGCGGGAGAATCCGTCCCAAATCATGGATGCCTACACCAACTGGGCTAATGGAACTCCTGAAAAAGGAAAGGTCGTCATCGTTTACTCTTCTATGTATGGTTTTATTGAAAAATCAGTCCAAGTCGTCATTGACGATTTGGAAAAGCGCGGCTTTAATCCTGAAATTTTACGGATCACCGACGAACATCGCGACGATTTGGTTGACATTTTGGGCCAAATTCCCGATAGCGAAGCTGTCGTTATAGCCACCGCGACTTATGAAGCTGGTATATTCCAACTAATGGCATACATCATTGACGAAATATTGCATAAAGTCGCCTACGAAAAACCCATGCTGCTTCTCTCAACTTTTGGTTGGGGCGGCATGGCCAGCAAGCAATTGAAACCCAAGCTGGAAGAAAGTTCCTTCCACCTGGTTGACGTCATCGAAATCAAAGGCCTGCTGGATGATGAAAGCCGGGAAAAAATCCTAGCTGGGGTCAGTAAGTTAGCGGATGCCATTCATTCACCCTAAGCTTACCAGCCTGAATTATTTTCCCCGCACGCAGTCAAGGTGATACTGCTGCAAAAGCAGCGGTTGATATTACCAGAAATGGCATGCATGCTGCCGAAGTAATACTATCCGGAAAACCATCTCTAAAAAGTGTACGTTCCTCCTTAAATCAGTCCTGTGGTTCTCGGGTAATGATCAATCAAGTGATTGACAAGCGATTCACACCACGTTAAAATTAGCTATCAGTGAAAAACTGCTAGAAATACCTTTTTACCAAGAAAACCAAAAATGAACCGTTATTTGAAGGCCAAGGTTCAGAGGACCAAAATCATTTAATTAAAACCGCTCCTCAATCCTTGAGCACAGGCGGTTTCGTCAAAAAATTCACATCCATAAACTGTCTGGCTCAAGATTTCTAATCTTTATAACGCTCCTGTTCAAGCCAGATGAATTGTATATCTGAAGGATTTTATTAGTTGTTTTACTAACCACCACTGACCTCATTGCCTGACCTGTTAGTAACTTATACCGGTGTAGAAGGGAGAGAAAGCACAATGTCGACTTCAACGCCTCGGCCGCCTCAGTCTGCTAATCCTGTTGGAGCCGTGATGATCGTAGGAGGGGGAATTGGAGGAATGCAGGCTTCTCTGGATTTGGCAGAGCAGGGATATAAAGTTTATCTGGTTGAAAAAGAAACCGCCATCGGGGGAAAAATGGCGCAGCTGGATAAAACCTTCCCTACCAATGATTGTGCCATGTGCACCATCTCTCCAAAGCTTGTGGAGGTAGGACGGCACCCTAATATTGAAATTCTTACCGGCTCGGAAGTCGTTGATGTAACCGGCCAGGCTGGTAATTTTTCAGCCCGGATCCACACCGAACCCCGCTACATCGATTTAGATGAATGTGTAGCCTGTAATGATTGTGTAGATGTCTGCCCGGTGCCCGTTCCGGATTTGTTTAATGAATATCTGATAGAGCGTCACGCGGTATATAAACAGTATCCCCAAGCCGTTCCTAACGCATACGCAATCACTAAGGCAGGCATTGCCCCCTGCCGGGACGCCTGTCCAGCCGGCCAGAGAGCGCAAGGTTATATTGCCTTAATTCACGATGGACGTTGGGATGATGCCTTCCGGGTTATCAAAATGGACAACCCTTTTCCCGGCATATGCGGCCGGATCTGTAATCACCGCTGTGAAACTGTCTGCAACCGGGGAAAATTTGACGAACCAATTAATATCCGGGCTCTAAAACGATTTGTCACCGACAAGATTTATGATCAGCCCAGACCAGCTGTTGAACCAGCAGAGATTCTTCACCCCGATGAACGAGTAGCAATTATTGGTGCAGGTCCCTGCGGCTTAACTGCAGCCCAGGATCTGATCCAGAACGGATTCCCAGTAACTGTTTTTGAAGCAATGCCAGTTGCCGGCGGCATGCTCAGGCTTGGTGTACCGGAATACCGCTTGCCAACTGAAATCATTGAGAGGGAAGTGCAAGACATCGTGGACCTGGGAGTTGACCTTAAACTTAATCACCGAATAGATGATCTTGATGAATTATTTGAGAAAGGTTTTAAGGCAGTATTAATTGCAGTCGGAGCCCATGAAGGCATCAGGCTCCCAATCCCCGGTTCAAATTTTGAGGGAGTAATCATCAATACCAGGTTCCTGAGAGATGTCCGCCTGGGGAAATATGAGAATGGGAAAGAGACCGATGCTCCCCCGCTGGGTGATCGAATCCTTGTCCTGGGAGGAGGCAATGTTGCCATCGACTGTGCCCGGACTGCCATTCGTTTAGGCAAAGAAGTCCATCTGGCTTGCCTTGAAAGCTACCCCGAGATGCCAGCCCATGCTTGGGAGATTGAAGCAGCGGAACAGGAAGGCGTTCATGTTCATGCAGGACGCTCGTTTGAGCGCATCCTGGACAGCGGAGATGGCCGGGTTCGGGGTATGGAACTCATGAATGTAGCCAGTTTCAGCTTTGACGACAGCGGTGGTCTTCATCTGGAAAAAGTTCCCAATTCCACCCATGAAATCCCCTGTGATACAGTGATCTTCTCGGTCGGTCAGCGGGCAGGACTGGCATTTATCCCCGACGATGCCGGGGTTGGCATAACCAAAAACCAGACCATTGCCATTAATCCCAATACCTTAGCAGCCACCAAAGAAGGTGTATTTGCAGCAGGAGACAGCGTTTCTGGAACTGCGTTTGTGATCGAGTCTGTAGCCAGCGGACATAAAGTCGCCAGCTCTATCGTCCGCTATCTTCAAGGAGAGGATCTGGAACCTCCCCAAGGACCCGAACTTCCAGTTGTGGAGCTCTCTGAAAAAGATCTCCAGGATAGATTCGATAGAGGAGAAATTAGACACCAACCCAGGGTCCCGCTGCTTGAGCTGGCAGTGGATGAACGAATATCCTGTTTTGCCGAGGTAGAAGTTGGATATGATGAAGAAAGCGCCAAAGCAGAAGCCGCCCGCTGTCTGGCATGCGGTATTTGCTCCGAGTGCATGTCTTGTGTCTTCGCCTGTGGGAAAGACGCCATTCATCATGATATGGTGGCAACAGAGAGCAACCTTGATATTGGAGCAATCATTCTCGCGCCCGGCTTCCAAACATACCAGGCAGAACTTTCCGAAGAATACGGATTTGGCCGCTTCCCCAATGTAATCACCTCAATCCAGTACGAGCGCATGCTCACGGCCAGCGGACCTACAGAAGGACACGCAAGGCGTCCATCAGATCAGTCCAGCCCTAAGCGAATCGCCTTCTTGCAGTGTGTAGGCAGCCGGGATCAAAATCACGATTATTGTTCCTCAGTATGCTGCATGTATGCTGCCAAAGAAGCCATCATGACCATTGAACATGCCCAGGCTGAAGCCCGGACCCATCCGGACAGAGGTGACGTGTACTGCCAGATATTTTTTATTGACACTCGCGCCTACAGCAAAGGTTACGAGGAATATTACAGGCGAGCTGAGGAAAAATATGGCGTGGTATACACCCGTTGCCGGATCAGTGAGGTAAACGAAAACCCGGAAAACAACAATCTCATCCTGCGCTACAGTTCCCCTTATGAGAGCAACCCGGAACTGGTGGAATCGGAATTTGACCTGGTTGTCCTCTCTGTGGGTATGGAAATTTCTGATTCTGTAAAAGACCTTGGACGGCAGTTGGGCATTGAATTGGATGAGTATGGTTTCTGCCACACTACCCTCTTTGATCCCTTGCAGACATCCCGGGCTGGCTTATATGTTGCGGGACCTTTCCGGGAACCAAAAGATATTCCGGAAACCGTCATGGAAGCCAGTGGGGCAGCCGCCAAAGCCTCCCAGCTTCTTTCACCAGCAAGGCACAGCCTGGCTGTAAAAAAAGAATTCCCACCGGAACGATCAGTATCTGAAGAAGATCCCCGGATAGGTGTGTTCGTCTGCCACTGCGGCACCAATATTGGCGGCTACCTCGATGTTCCCCAGGTAGCGGAATATGCTAAATCATTGCCCGATGTTGTGCACACAGAAAATAACCTGTACACCTGCTCTCAAGACACGGTTGCTCATATCATTGAAACAACAAAGGAACTCGGCCTTAACCGCGTGGTTGTATCTTCCTGCTCACCGATCACCCACGAACCGCTTTTCCAGGATGCAATCCGCCAAGCTGGTTTGAACCCCCATCTCTTTGAGATGGCAAATATTCGCAACCAGTGCTCCTGGGTTCATCCTAATGACTGGGATGGCGCAACAATCAAAGCCAAAGCTCTTACCCGGATGGCTGTTGCCAAGGCAGGAAAACTTAACCCTCTGGAGATTACAGAAGTATCGGTTGTTACCGAGGCTTTAATTATTGGAGGCGGCGCTGCAGGAATGCATGCTGCCCTTAATCTTGCCGACCAAGGCTTTCCAGTCCACCTGGTCGAACGGAAAGGTTCCCTGGGCGGGAATTTGCGGAAATTAAACTACTTTGCTTCTCCCAATAAATCAAAAAAACCAGCTGACTACCTGGCTGAGATAACGAATCAAATAAACTCCCATCCTTTAATTACAACCTACTTAAACACAAACCTGCTTGAGACGGATGGATTTAAAGGAAATTTCACCTCTAAACTGGAAAAACAAGACAAAATCATATCCATCCGGCATGGGGTTATCATCGTAGCCACCGGAGGCGTTGAGTATAAGGGTGCTGAATACGAATACGGGAAATCGCCGCGGATCAAAACTCAGCTGGAATTCGAAGAATTCCTCTCCAAACATATCCCTGGTGGGAATGGCAAAGAAATCACAAATCCACCAGCAGCTCTTCCAGATCAAGTTACCATGATCCAATGTATCGGTCCCGCAGAGCAGTACTGCAGCCGGATTTGCTGCACCACTGCTCTGAAGAATGCTTTGAAGTTAAAAGAGCTGAAGCCGGAAGCTGAAATCACAATTATTTACCGCGACATTCGAACCTATGGCTTTAGAGAGCGATTGTATACCGAAGCCCGTGAAGCAGGTATCCGATTTATTCACTACGAGTTTGATCAAAAACCCACCGTTACACTGAACGAGAATGCAGGGAATGGTGCTGCAGCTGTCTCAATCAAGGTTCAGGAACCAATTCTACAGATGGAAATAGACCTTCCCTCAGATTACTTGATTTTATCCTCCCCCATCGTGCCAGATCCCGGCACAATGCAGCTCGCCAATCTCCTGAAATGCTCCACGGACATGGATGGTTTTTATATGGAAGCCCATGTCAAACTAAGGCCAGTGGACTTCACCACGGACGGAATTTTTATGGCTGGCATGGCTCATTATCCAAAATTCCTCGATGAATCAATCTCCCAAGCCCTGGCCGCTGCCTCCCGGGCAGCGCGTGTGCTCTCCCAGGAGAAAACACTCACCAATGCCAGGGTTGCCCATGTGGATCCAGAAAAATGTGTGGGCTGCCTGACTTGTGTTCGAATCTGCCCCTACGAAGTCCCCAGAATAATCACAGACCTGGAAGGAGTGGGAGGTATCACTGGAGCAGCATATATTGAGCCAGCAGTCTGCCATGGCTGTGGATCCTGCGCTGCTGAGTGTCCAGCCCAGGCCATTCAAGTCAGACAGGGCACTGACCTTCAAACTCTGGAGAAGATAAGCGCCCTGCTCCTCCCTATTAGAACAGATATGAACTGATGGAAACCATGGAAGATACTTTCAAACCCGAGATAGTTGCGTTCTGCTGCCATTATTGTGCTTATGCAGCTGCAGACCTGGCTGGATCAATGCGTCTTGACTACCCATCATCCATAAAAATAATTGAAGTTCCCTGCTCAGGAAAGGTAGATCCAATTTACATTTTGCAGGCACTCGAAGATGGAGCAGACGGCGTCATGGTGGCAGGTTGACTACCTGGCGACTGCCATTACCTGGAAGGTAATCTCCAAGCCCGAAGAAGAGTTGAATACGTCCGAGAATTAATTGAGGAAATTGGATTAGAAGGTCAGAGGATCCAAATGATCAATGTATCAGCAGCTATGGGGGGACAATTTGCCTTTTCCGCTGCAGATATGACAGAAGAGATCAGACGTTTGGGTCCTAATCCTATCAAAGATAAATGAAATAATTTATAATATTCCTGCGCTGACTCCTCTGCACTGATAACAAGGAATCTTTCACTGGAGGGACATATGCAAGAAAAACCAAGTATCCTGATAGTCGATGATGATCCTGATATCCTCGATGGAATCCTGATGATCCTGGAATCTCAAGACTATCACCTCAGGACAGCACGAGACGGTGTGATGTGCCTGGAACTCCTCGCTGAAGAAAAACCTGACCTATTAATCCTGGACATGCTCATGCCCCGCATGGACGGATGGGGAGTTATCCGTAAAGTTAGAAGTCAACCTCATTTCTCTGACATGCCAATAATGGTTCTAACTACTGTTATTGAAGATGCCAGCCGGCGTCGATATGAACTGGAAACCGGTGTTTCGATGGATATTCAAGCTTATATCGAAAAACCGGCAAAACCCACCCAATTACTGGAGCAAATTGAGAAACATCTGCAATGGAAAATGACCTAACTCCATCCCTGTCAGTTATAGCTGAACGGTTAAGCAAATCTGAGATATTCAACACTTTATCTGAATCTGATTTGATGGATATTGCTAATTTCTGCTACGAGGAAACATACCAGGATGGTCAAAAAATCTTCATTGAAGGGGAGCCAGCAAAGAAGATTATGATTGTTGAAAGAGGGAAATTGGCTATTGAAAAGAAGATCCAGTTAGGTAGACACTCAACTCCCCGAAATGCCACCATTGCCTATGTAGCACCCAGTCAAGTTGCCGGATTTTCGACCCTCGCCCCTCCCCATTTTCATTCTGCTACAATAACCGCCATTGAACCCACCCGTGTTTTAGTAATTGATGGAAACAATATCCGCGATTATCTATCATCAAATACTGAGGCGGGCTATCTGGTCCATAGCGCCCTGACAAGCCTGGTTCGAGGCCGCTACCGCAGCGCCACTGATACCCTGACTTACTTCCTCTCCATCGTTTCGCACGAATTGCGGTCTCCGCTGGCTGCCATCGAGAACTATTTACAAACTATTCTGGGAGGATTTGCGGGAGACCTGAACCCAAAACAGGAACGTATGTTAAATAGATGTGTCATCAGGGTTACAGACCTTTCAGCTCTGATTAGTGATGTGGTAGATTTAGCCCGGATGCGTCCGGAGCAAATCCAGGCTGATTTTGAATGGTTTGATCCAGGCGAAGTCGGCCGGGAATCTATTGAAGATGCTCGCTTGGCCGCAACAGAGAAAAATATACAAATCAAAATAACTCCACCTCCGTCTTTTAAACCTATCGTCGGCAGCCGGCGAAGAATGCGGCAGGTTTTTACAAACCTGCTGCATAATTCAATAAAATTTTCTCCGGCAGATTCAATAGTACTCTTTAAAGCCTGGTATGAAGACGATGCCTTGATTTTTGAAGTTGAAGACAGCGGACCAGGTATACCTCCTGAAGATCTTCCCTTAATCTTTACTGATTTCTTCCGGGCAAGTAATGTTGGTGATTCTCCCGGGGCAGGTTTAGGTCTTTCAATCGCAAAAAAGATAATGGATGCCCATCAAGGTGAAATTCAGGTCAAGAATCTCACTTCAGAAGATGGATCAGTAACCGGAAGTCGTTTTTCAGTCATCATCCCGCTAAATTTGAATACTCCAGATATGCGAAGAAGAGACTGGTAACCAGAAGCTGAATTCTAAATAACCTAGGGCAAACAAAATAAATTTGGTGAAAAAGTATGGAGCAAGAACTCTCCTCTCCAAATTCCATTGATAATTTCCACAATAAGGATAATGAGCCTGTTGTTGGTTCAGTCCTTGTTGTTGGAGGTGGAATTGCCGGCATGCGGGCCTCCTTGGACCTTGCAGATCAGGGATTCAAGGTGTTCCTGGTGGAAAACCAATCGGCGATTGGGGGAAAGATGGCCCAGCTGGATAAAACATTTCCCACCAATGATTGTGCCATGTGCAATATCTCTCCCATCCTGGTAGAAACGGGGAACCATCCAAATATAGAAATTCTTACCAATACCAACGTTCTGGACATCTCTGGTAAGAGGGGAAATTTTTCAGTGCGAGTCCGCCAGGAACCCCGCTTTATCGACGTTGAAAAATGTGTCGCCTGTAACGACTGCGTAGAGGTTTGCCCGGTCATTATTCCTGACATATTTAATGAGAATCTAATATCAAGGACTGCTGTTTATAAACAATACCCGCAAGCAATACCTAATGCCTATGCAATTGAAAAAGACGGGATTGCGCCCTGCAGGGATGCTTGTCCAACCGGGCAAAGAGCGCAGGGGTATATCGCCCTGATCCGAGATGGCAGATGGGAGGATGCTCTGCGGGTAATTAAGATGGACAATCCCTTTCCAGGGATTTGCGGAAGAATTTGCAATCACCGCTGCGAGGATGCCTGCAATCGCTCAAAACTCGATGAACCAATCAACATCAGGGCACTAAAAAGATATGTAACCGACAAAGTTTATGAACATCCCCGCCAACCAATCTCACCTGTAGAGATTAATCACCAGGATCGGAAAGTCGCCATAATAGGAGCAGGACCTTGCGGTCTAACAGCAGCACAGGATATCATTCAGGCTGGATTTCCGGTGACAGTCTATGAGGCGCTGCCTGTGGCTGGAGGGATGCTGAGAGTAGGTGTGCCGGAATATCGTTTGCCATCCGAAATCGTTGACAGGGAAGTTCAGGATATTGTAGACCTGGGTGTGGACCTTAGGTTAAACCACCGGGTTGATAACATCGATGATATTTTTGACAGCGGGTACAATGCGGTACTTATTGCTGTAGGTGCTCATGAAGGAGTCCGCCCGCCAATTCCAGGAGCAAATTTAGAGAGTGTACTTGTCAGCACCGGTTTTTTGCGTGATGTAAGAATAGGACAAAGGCCAGAAATAGGTAACCGAGTTGCCGTAATTGGAGCCGGAGATGTCGCAATGGATGTTGCCCGAACTGCATTGCGGCTGAACGCTGAAGTGCATGTTGTCTATCGGCGCCGAGCTGAGGATGCATCAGCTGGTGAGGAAGAAATCCGACATGCAGAAGAAGAAGGCATTATCTTTCATTTTCAGACAAATCCCACAGAGATTGTTGGCAATGGCGATGGAACCCTTAACGGGATGTGGTGTGTAGATACCGAATCAGGATCGATTGATAAATCAGGCAGACCCAAACCCGTCCCCATTCCTGATTCAAAACACTTTGTTCCTTGTGATACAGTTATCTTCGCGGTTGGCCAACGTGCAGGTCTTGCATTCATTCCGGATGATGCAGGTGTCGGTATAACGGAACAGCAAACTATTGCGATTAATCCCAACACGTATGCTGCTACCCGGGAAGGTGTTTTTGCTGCCGGGGATAGTATTGCAGGAACTGCATTTGTGATTGAGGCCATTGCTAGCGGCCACACAGCAGCCCGGTCAATCATTCGCTATCTTCAGGGTAAACATCTCGAACCAGCCCCCAAACCTCCTCTACCTGTGGTTGAGCTGTCTCAACAGGATCTTGAAGACCGTGTTGCCCGAGGTGAACTCAAACGGAAACCTCGCGTACCTTTGCTAGAAATTCCAATCGAAAATCGAATAACCAATTTTGATGAAGTTGTCCTGGGATACGATGAGGAAAGAGCCCAGGATGAAGCGGCCCGATGTCTGGCCTGTGGAGTTTGTTCTGAATGCATGTCTTGCGTTTTTGCCTGTGGTGCTAACGCCATTGATCACGATATGGTTGCGCAAGAGAGGCTCCTCAATGTGGGAGGAATGATATTAGCGCCTGGCTACCAAACCTATCGGGCTGAACTATCTGAGGAATATGGATATGGCCGCTACCTGAACGTTCTGACTTCGATCCAGCTTGAACGCTTATTATCCGCCTCTGGACCAACATTTGGGCGCGTAAAACGACCCTCAGATGAAAAGATTCCAAAAAGAATAGCCTTTCTTCAGTGTATCGGCTCAAGAGATCAGGATCACAATTACTGTTCATCGATATGCTGCATGGCAGCAACAAAAGAGGCTGTAATCACTAAGCAACACCATCCTGAAATTGAAATCCACGTTTTTATGATGGATATGAGAGCATATTCAAAAGGCTATTGGGACTATTTTATTCGTGCTCAAGAGCAATATGACATCCAATATCACCGCTGTCGGATTTCCGGTATATCTGAGAACTTCGAAACCAATAATCTGATTCTTCAGCATCTTCCTGAGGACAGCACTACCTTTAAAACAGTCAAGGATGAATTTGACCTGGTGGTTCTTTCAGTGGGAATGGAGATATCGGAAGATGTCAGAGTATTAGGACGCCGGTTAGGGATTGAATTGGACGAATATGGATTCTGCCATAACGTCAAATTCAACCCTATCGAAACCAGTCTTCCCGGGATTTATGCGGTAGGTCCTTTCCGAGAACCCAAGGATATACCTGAATCAGTGATTGAAGCCAGCGGAGCAGCTGGAGCCGTTGGCACATTCCTGAACAAAGCACGATTTACTCAGACAAGAACAGTTGAATTCCCAGCTGAGAGAGATATCCATTGTGACCCTCCCCGGGTTGGTGTTTTTGTTTGCCACTGCGGTTCGAACATTGGAGGATACCTTGATGTTCCGGAAGTCACTGAGTATACCTCTACTTTGCCGCTTGTAGTACATGCAGAAGACAACCTCTACTCCTGTTCCCAGGATAGTATCAAACATATCACTAAAATAGTTGAAGAAGAAAATTTAAACCGGGTTGTTGTCGCCAGCTGTACTCCCCTGACACACCAACCCCTCTTTCGGAACAGCATCCGTGATGCTGGTTTAAATCCATATTTGTTTGAAATGGCGAATATCCGCAATCAGTGCTCCTGGGTCCATTCTACAGATAATATACAGGCAACCAAAAAGGCAAAAGATTTGGTTCGGATGGCTGTCGCGAAAGTAATTAAACAGACTGCCCAGAGCACTATTGATGTCCCCATTGAGAAAACAGGTCTTGTAGTTGGGGGCGGCGCTGCAGGAATGACAGCAGCACTGACCTTGGCTGATCAAGGCTTCCCTATCCATCTGGTGGAAAAGGATGCTGAACTCGGAGGTCAACTCCGTAATATTCACACTCAATTAAACGGCAAAGACCCCCAATTAATCCTGAAAGAACTTCTCCATAGAACAGGAAGTCATAAAAATATCACCGTCCATCTTAATTCTCAAGTCATTGAAACCAGCGGATTCAAGGGAAATTTTTCCAGTCAGATCAGGGATGAAGATGAACGTACTGAGAGTATTAATCATGGGGTTACAATCCTCGCTACAGGGGGAATGGAATATAAAGGTTCAGAATATGGCTTTGGCAGTGACCCCAGGATACTCACTCAGCAAGCTTTTGAAGGACTCATTACAGACCAATCTGGTGAACTAAATGCTAATCCACCCAAATCTGTGGCTATGATTCAATGCATAGGACCGGCAGAAGATTACTGCAGCAGAATTTGCTGCACAGTTGCTCTTAAAAACGCTTTAGCGCTAAAAGAGAAACTTCCAGATACTCAGGTCAGCATAATCTATAAAGATATCAGAGTATTTGGTTTTAACGAAAAATTATATACCGATGTCAGGGATTTAGGCGTACTGTTTTTCCGCTATGATGATGATCACAAACCAGAAGTAAATATTAAGGAATCTCATCATTCTGATTCTCTGCCTGGCGCCAGTGTCTCAACATTAACAATTACTGTCTGGGATAAACTGCTGCAAAAGGCGGTTAAACTCCCCGCGGATTTGCTTGTCTTATCTATGCCTGTTATCCCTCATCCTGATCTGAAGGAGCTGGCAAATAAATTTAAAGTGTCCCTCGATAATAATGGTTTCTTCCTGGAAGCACACGTTAAACTACGTCCTGTAGATTTTTCTACAGAAGGTATCTTCATGGCGGGATTGGCCCATTTTCCCAAACTCATTGACGAGAGTATGATCCAGGCTCAGGCTGCTGCCTCAAGAGCTTCTGTTTTGCTCAGTAAGGACTTTATAAAAGCCGGGGGGGCTATTGCTGTTGTTGAGCAACAACACTGTACTGGTTGTCTAACTTGTGTCAGGGTGTGCCCATTCGATGTACCTGTGATTCAAGCTGATATTCTAGGAGTGGGCAATGTATTAGGTGCAGCTTATATTGAACCTGCAATATGCCAGGGCTGCGGTATTTGTGTCGCAGAATGTCCGGCAAAAGCAATTGACCTCATGCATTACACTGAAGACCAATTGAGATCAAAAGTCACTGCGCTTTTAAACCCTGAAAGTATTCTGCTGGAGGTAATTTAATTAAACATGACAGATGTCCAGATTGTCGAATACTCGGCAATGGAGTATAAATCTCGTGAACAACAAAATTGGTGATTTCCAGATAGTAACTTACTGCTGTACGCACTGTGCTTATGCGGCGGCTGACCTGGCAGGAGGGCTGAGAATGCAATATTCTCCTGCGATCAAAGTCGTTGAATTGCCCTGTACCGGAAGACTAGACATTTTAACGGTGCTTGAGGCATTTGAGCAAGGCGCTGACGGTGTGATGGTAGCAGGTTGACTGCCCGGCGACTGCCATTACCTGGACGGTAATACACACGCAGAAAATAGAGTAAAATATCTCCAATCATTATTGGAAATCATTGGCATCAATCCTGAGAGAGTTCAAATGTACAATGTGTCGGCCGCAATGGCAGCCGAGTTCATAGAAAACACAAAAACGATGGCAGAAAAAATAAAATCTCTCGGACAAAACCCATTAAAATCAGACACCTGACTCCAGGATGATGGAACTCCCCCTGCTGTTGGTGGAACTACTTTATTAGAGGAGAATGGAATGATTACCGGCGAACAAAAACCCCTAGAGGAAATTCAATCATTACTCGGAGACGCCAAAAAGGTGCTGGTTGTAGGTTGCGGCACTTGTGTCACTGTCTGCTTTGCAGGAGGATCCAGGGAGGCGCAAATATTATCGGCCTCTTTGCGAATGGCCTCAAAATTAAATGATCACCCCCAAGATGTAACTGATGTAACTGTTCAACGGCAGTGTGAATGGGAATATCTTGACGAGATCGAAAAAGAAATCGCCAATGCTGACATCGTGCTTTCCCTGGCTTGCGGGATTGGCGTTCAAGCTATAGCTGAGCATTTCCCTGAGACCTGGGTAGTTCCCGGTCTTAACACAACATTCTTAGGCATTCCCCAGGAACAGGGAGTCTGGGAAGAACGCTGCGCTGCCTGTGGAGACTGCATCCTGGGTTTGACCGGGGGAATTTGCCCCATCGCCCGTTGTTCAAAAACTCTGCTGAATGGACCTTGTGGTGGATCAGAAAACGGACACTGCGAAATCGACCCGGAGGTTCCTTGCGCCTGGCAGTTAATTTATGATCGGCTTATCAGTATGGGGAAAGAAGAAACACTGCTGGAATTACAACCGCCGAAAAATTGGCAAGTTTCCAGGGATGGCGGTCCCAGAAAAATCATCCGCGAAGACCTGAGATTAATCTCAGATGAAGCTTGAGTTGAGGAGAAATCATTGATGAGCAGTAAAAACAACGGTTACCTGGTAGGTTCGAATTTAGAAAAAGTGCTCAGGGCAGGTCATTTTGCTGTCACAGGAGAACTCGGACCACCTCAGAGCGCAGACCCTGAAGTCATCCGGGAAAAAGCTGCCCTGCTTAAAGGATATATAGATGCAGTTAACATCACCGATAATCAAACAGCAATTGTCCGGATGTCCAGTATCGGTGCCGGCACATTGGTTCTCCAGGAAGGTTTAGAGCCGGTCATCCAAATGACGTGCCGCGATCGCAACCGGCTGGCGATACAAGCTGATTTACTGGGTGCTCATGCATTGGGTATGCGTAATTTGCTTTGTCTGACCGGCGATCATCAAATATTTGGCAATCACCCCACAGCAAAAAATGTCTATGATATGGATTCTCTACAAATGGTTCATATGCTGACTGAAATGCGCGATAAAGCGATCTTTCAATGCGGAGATGAGATGAAAGGGACAACTGCCGGGTTCCTGATAGGCTCTGCGGCAGCTCCTTTTGCCGATCCAATTGAATTTAGGCCCTTACGCCTGGCGAAAAAAATAAAAGCCGGCTCAAATTTCATTCAAACCCAGCTGGTATATGACGTCAAAGAATTTGCCAAATACATGGAAAAAGTCAGGGACCTGGGTGTTCACAAAGAAGCCTTTATCCTTGCGGGAGTAGGTCCCCTTAAAAGCCCCGGTATGGCCAAGTATATGAAAAATAATGTTCCTGGTATTCTTGTCCCGGACGAAGTCATAGATAGAATGACCGAGGCTGGTAAAGAATGGAAAGGAAAAAAGGCTGCTGACCTTGCTCCGGAAGAGAAAAAAGCCCGCTCAAAAGCCTGGCAGACCGAAGGTATTCAGGTCTGTATCGACCTTATCAAGGATATCAAAAAAATTGATTGTGTAGCCGGTGTTCACATCATGGCAATTGAGTGGGAGGAAGCGGTTAAGCCAATTGTTGAGGGAGCTGGTCTTTATCCGCGTCCAGAAGTAAATTAATTCTCTTATCAGTAATATTTCCTAGAGGAAAACAAATGTCAGAGGAAACCAAGCTCTCAGATAAGCCAACAATCACTATCGATGGAAATCTGGCAGCGAAGATCAAAGAAGAAATCGGCGAAAATGTTTACCTTTGTTATCAGTGTGTCAAGTGCACCAGCGGATGTCCCGTGGCGCAGTATTTTGATTGGCAGCCTAATCAGATCATGCGTGCAATTCAGCTAGGCCAGGAAGACATTGCCCTGGAATCAAAAACTCCCTGGTTGTGTGCCTCCTGCCTGACATGTACAACACGCTGTCCGCAGGGTTTGGATATTACGGCAATCATGGAGTTCTTAACCCGGGAAATCCTTGCCAGGGGAATTAAACCAAAAATCCCCGAAACGAACCAATTTAACAAAGCCTTCATGAGAGAAGTTAACATCTGGGGCCGTTCATATGAACCGGGGTTGATGGCTGAGCTGATTATGCAAAACCCCAAGTCAATTGTAGACGACTTTCAGCTCTATCTAAAATTTTTCCAAAAAGGAAAAGTTGGCCTCCTACCTCACCCTACCAGAATGCCCAGCAAGAAACAGATAAAGCCTGTGCCCAATGCAGCTGACACAGTTGCCTATTATCCCGGATGTTCTCTGGAGACTACTGCGACTGAATACAACGGTTCAACATTGGCTGTTTGTGATGCTTTGGATTTCCCGCTGGCAGAGCCGAAAGGCTGGGTTTGCTGCGGCAGTTCAGCTGCCCATAGAGCCGACCCAGAAGCAGCACTGCATCTTCCACTGGAAAATTTGGCGCTGATAGAAAGAAGTGGCTATAAAGAAGTTACCATGCCTTGTGCCGCCTGCTTCAACCGGCATAAAGCTGCCCAATATGAAATCAGGCATCATCCCGATCACAAAGAAACTGTTGATGAGCTCATGGGCTATGAATATCAGGACCAGGTTCATGTCAGTACCATGATTGAGGCAATTTACAATCATGTAGGACCGGACAAGTTGGCGGAAAAAACCAAGAAAACACTTAGTGATCTTAAATTGGTATGTTATTACGGCTGCCTGCTTACCCGCCCGCCAGAAGTCACCGAAGCCGAACATCCAGAGTATCCCCAGGATATGGATCTGCTGATGAAAGCAATGGGAGCAGAAGTGCTGGACTGGTCCTATAAAACAACCTGCTGTGGTGCCGGCCATTCCCTTACCAGGCCGGATATCGTAGTGGACCTAAGCGGCTCTATAGTTCAACATGCCCTGGATCGGGGAGCGGATGCAATTGCCGTTGCCTGTCCTCTCTGCCACATGAACCTGGATGCACGGCAGTTCCAGATGGATGTTGATAATCCGCTGCCAATTTTATATTTCACTCAATTGATCGCAATCGCTCTTGATCTTCCGCCCAAAGCAGCTGCTCTTCATAAAAACATCGTCGATCCTCGACCAATGTTAATCCAGAAGGGGCTTATCAAGAGTTAACAAGCTAATAATTGACCCTGAAAATATCACCTAATTAAATTTTCCTGGAAGAGATCTGACGATATGTAAATCTCTTCCAATCATTTAACAAACGAGCCATCATCGAGCGCAGAACATCATCAATATCTGGATAAATGTACTAATGTGTTTTCCATAGATTGACATGGTTTTTTTCATAGATTAGACTATCTTTAAAGGTTGACGCTTAAAGATTGGTCACACCTTGTTTATTCATGTGTACGGTGGATGTAATTTAATACCTCGAAGGAGGCCTTCATGTATAAAAAACTGTTTATTCCAGGTCCAACCCATGTAGATGATGAAATTCTTGAGGCCATGGCAGTGCCAATGATTGGGCACAGAGATAAACTCTACTCAGATCTCCATGGAGAAGTCGTTACCAAGCTGAAAATTTTTCTGAAAACAGACGGCCGAATTTACCTTTCAGCTTCATCCTCAACTGGCATGATGGAAGGATCCCTCCGCAATTGCGTCAAGACAAAAGCCTTGATGACCGATTGTGGTGCCTTTTCCAAGCGCTGGGTGCAAGTCGCCCAATTAAACGGCAAAGAAGTTGAGGTCATCAAAGTGGATATGGGGCAGGCAACTACCCCTGAAATGGTGGACCAATACCTCTCCAAAGGCGGTTTCGACACTGTTTGCATCACCCATAATGAGACTTCTACCGGGGTTATGAATCCACTTGAGGATATTGGCAAATTGGTAAAAGAAAAATACCCTGACGTCCTGGTCCTGGTAGACGCAGTAAGCTCTATGGGAGGGACTGAGATCAAAGTGGACGAATGGGGTCTGGATGTAGTTCTGGCCGGAACTCAAAAAGCTTTTGCCCTGCCCCCTGGATTATGTGTAGTCACTGTCAGCGACGCAGCGTTCGCTCGTTCGGCTGAGGTCAAAAATAAAGGGTACTACTTTAATTTTGAAGTCCTGGAAAAATACGCCGTTAAAGATCAAACCCCGGCAACTCCAGCAATCAGCCTCATCAATGCGCTGAATGTCCAGATGGATCGGATATTTAAAGAAGGCGTCGAAAAGCGTTTTCAGCGCCATATTGATATGGCGGAATTTGTCCGGACCTGGACAAAAAAGAATTTCGATCTTTACAGTGATGAAAATTATCTGTCGACCACTGTGACTAATGTGCACAATACCCGTGGTATAGATGTTGTGGAATTAAACGCCGAACTTGCTAAACGCGGCGCTATGTTATCAAACGGTTATGGTGAGTTAAAAGGCAAATGTTTTAGAATCGCTCATATGGGTGACCTCCAGGTCGCTGATGTGAAGTGGCTTACCGCACAAATTGATGCCATTTTAGGCCTTTAGCATCCCAAACAGGCGTTGTCCCCTGAGACAATGCCTGTTCTTTTTATCTACTGTGAGGAAACTATGAAAGTACTTATCTGTGACGCAACTGATCCTAAAGCTTTAAAAATTATTGAGGAAGCGGGTATTGAGGTGGTGAACCGACCCGACATCACCCCCGAGGAATTACTCGAGGTCATAGCGGAATTTCCTTGTATGGTTGTCCGAAGTAGAACAAAGGTCACCAAAGAGGTTATCGACGCCGGTATTTCTCTTAAATCCATTGTTCGTGCAGGGGTAGGATTAGACAATATTGATGTTGGCTATGCGAAAGAAAAAGGGGTTTCGGTCCTCAATACCCCCAGTGCCTCAACCCAGTCAGTAGCCGAATTAACCATCGCTTACCTGATGGCGCTCGCTCGCAACATCCCCCTGATGACCGCTTCCATGAAAGCTGGAAATTGGGAAAAGAAATCCTTCCAGGGCAGTGAGGTATCAGGGAAAAAATTAGGATTGATTGGATCAGGAAGAATTGGCCAAGCCGTTGCAGATCGGGCGATTGCCCTGGGCATGACCGTTATCGCTTATGACCCTTACGTTACCCAACTTCCCAATATTACTCTGGTGGAATTGGACGATTTACTGAAAGAATCAGACTATATCAGTTTACACATCCCTCACACAGACGAAACTCATAATATCCTTGACGCTGCTGCGTTCTCAGTAATGAAGGACGGCGTGCGGGTTATCAATTGCGCCCGAGGCGGAACGATCGACGAAGACGCACTTTATCAGGCAATTCAAAACGGAAAAGTCGCCGGCGCTGCCCTCGATGTCTTTGCGGAAGAACCTCTCACCAATCCCAACCTGTTTTCTCTGGACCAGGTGATCGGTTCACCTCATATTGGAGCAGGCACTGGTGAGGCAAAAGAACGGGTGGGCCAGGTCGCTGCTCAAAAAGTTATTGAAACCTTAAAGGGTTAATTGAAAAACTATGGCAACCATAAAACCGTTTCGAGCAATACGATACAACCAGGAAAAAATTGACCATATCAATCATGTCATCAGCCAGCCTTACGATCGAGTCAGGTACGGGCTCCAGGATGAATATTACGCCCTGAGCGACTACAATGTTACCCGCATTATCAAGGGGAAAGAGTTTGATGCTGATTCTGATACTGATAATGTATACACCCGGGCGAAAGGATTCCTCAACCAATGGCTGAAGGACGGAATCCTGCTCAGGGAGGACAAGCCTGCCTATTATGTTTACCACCAGACCTTCACCTTGCCTTCAGGTGAAAAAATTACCAGGAAAGCGTTCATTTGCGCTTTTGAGTTGGCAAAATTTGAAGAAGGCATTGTCTTACCCCATGAAAAAACCCACGCAGGACCCAAAGTAGACCGTTTAAATCTGACCCGGGCAACAGAGACTTATTTTGGGAATATTTTTATGCTTTACCCGGATGCGGAGAACAAGATTGATGCCCTTTTTGACCAGGCAATCAATCGTCCTCCTGACATCGAAGCCGAAGAACTGCATGAGAAAGATGTACTGCATCAGGTCTGGATTGTCACAGATCCTGCGATAATTGAACAGGTAAATGATGAGATGGCGCCAAAAAACAATCTGATCATTGCAGACGGCCATCACCGATATGAAACCGCCTTGAATTATCAGGAAAATATGCAGGGTAAATTCCCCGATGCTCCTCCAGCTGCCGGGTTTAATCACAGGATGGTCGCCATGGTGAGTATGAGTAATCCTGGATTGACTATCCTCCCCACCCATAGATTAATTTTCGATTATCAAAAGATGGGCAGTGGGGAAATATTAGAAAAAGCCGGGGAATATTTTAATGTGGAGAAACTTTCAAACCGGGCTGAGTTGGAAGAAAAAATTACTCCAGGGGTGGATCACCTGGGAAAAATAGGTTTTGCTTGCCGGGAAGGATTTTATCTGCTGACTTTTAACAAACCGGAAATCATGGAATCACTTGCCCCGGACCGTGTCCTGGCCTGGCGGGAACTGGATGTAAGTATTCTGCATAAACTGCTTTTCAGTCATATTATGGAAATCGACGAGAAGAAAATTGACAATCTGGAAAACATCAAGTATCTAAGAGAACCGGATATGGGTTATGACGAGGTGGAAAAATCAGGGACATCGTATCTATTTATCCTCAATGCTACCCGGATTGAGCAAGTCACTGCCTGCGCAGAAGTCGGTGAAAAAATGCCTCAAAAATCAACTGATTTTTATCCCAAAATTGTCACTGGCTTTGCAATGCTGCCTGTCAGTCCAGATGAACGTCTGTAATTCATTCTATTAGTAACAAAAAATCCGGTTCCAAGTAAAGGAATCAGATTTTTATATTTAATATCAAGCAGCCAGTGATTGGTTATGTTTGCTTATTCTTTTCTATCCAGCCATAATTCACTATATTCGCGGTGCCAGTCCTGTTGGTAGAAACGGGCATCTAAAATCCACCCCACCACCAAAGCAGTCCAGAACAAGGCCTCCCGGTAACCAAGAAGCC
>JBARSJ010000288.1:0-22317 GCA_049644685.1 Anaerolineales bacterium | reverse complement strand
GATTTTAAATACCTTTACACGCATGATGTGCAGTCGCGATCAGATATGCAATTTTACTCAGCTGCAGGTTACAAACCCTTATCACTTGATACAGGTACCCTGTCCCAATCTATGGCCAAAATGACCTGCAATCCGGTAAATTTTCCCAAATTGGTAAACCGTCTTTATCAAGATGGAGTTCGGATATTCATAGAAGTGGGACCGCAGAAAACCTGTTCGCGCTGGATTGAAAAAATACTGGATTCACAACCCCATGCAGTTATTCCCATTAATAAAAAGCATCAATCTGATTATGAGGGTGTGCTTAAAGTCCTCAGCCTGTTGATCAGTCACCAGGTGCCGCTTGATCTTTCACCTCTTTATCCTGGTGAGAAAAAATTAACAGCAGAACAAATTCGAGGAAACGGCAAGGGACCAGCAAAAATTGAATCCGGCAAAGAAATAAAATGGAAGGCTGCTCATCATCAAAAATCAAGGCACGGGGTTGAATCCCGGGTTGACAAACAACCGATTCCAGCAGCTCTCCATACCAACTACCTGGAGAACCTCACCCGTCTATCGACTGATACTGCAGAGAGCCATAAACAATATCTTTCAACCCAGCAGACACTAACTCACAATATCGCCAGAGCGGTCCAGCTCCTGACAGGTGCGCCGTCACCTGATACCTCCCCCAACTATAGACCAGATCCTCTCTTTACCAAAGAACAAATTGTAGAATTTACCAGGGGTGATCATCAGAAATGTTTTGGAAGTACTTATTCAGGTTTTAAAGACCGGAGGATTCCTCGCTTGCCGAATGGTGATCTCCGCTTTATAGACCAGGTAATCGATATCCATGGTAAGGCAGAGGAGGTGAAGGTCGGTTCGAGCCTGGTGAGCGAATTTAATTTACCTGCCCAGGAATGGTATCTGAAGAATCAAGATACTGCCCTGCCCTATGTCAGTTTAATGGAATTAGCCCTCCAACCTTGCGGTTTTTTATCTGCCTTTATGGGCAGCATAAAAGACTTGTTAGCCCTTGATTTATATTTCCGAAACCTGGATGGCGAAGGTACTCTGCTGGCTTGGCCGGCTATTTCAGGACAAACAATCACAAACAGGGTTGAATTGCTTTCAACCAGCACATTAAAAAATGTGATTATCCAGGAATATTCATTTGAGCTCGCCTTTAGAGGAGAACCTTTTTATCAGGGCAAATCTTCATTTGGATATTTCACACAGCCTATGTTAGTAAATCAGTCTGGATTGGATGGCACTCAAAAAATTATCCCCTGGAAAACAAATAATACCAACACCGGTCGGTGGATAGATATTAATTACGCACCCGCAGAATCATTAAATCCAGAATTGCCGCGATTGCCAGAAATCAATCAATTGTGGATTTCAACAGAAGGTGGTTTACACCAGAAGGGTTACATCTTTACCAAACAACAAATTCCTTCAAACTCATGGTTTTACCAGTCTCATTTTTATCAGGATCCGGTCATGCCGGGATCCCTGGGTGTGGAAACGATGGCCCAGGCAATAATCCAATCCGCTCCCATCTGGGGAATTCCTGAAATACAGCGCTGGAGAATTAAACCAGGTCAGAAAACCATCTGGAAATACCGGGGGCAAATTACCAGTGATGTCAATGAGATCACAATCGACCTTCACATCAAGGAGATTATTCCTGGAGATCAGGGATGGCAAATAATCAGTGATGGCAATCTCTGGAAGGGAGACGTGCGAATTTATCAAATAACTGATCTTGCCTTAGAAACCTATTGATCAGTCGAGGAGTTTCCAGATAAGTATGCAAACATTATTATCTACAAGGAGCACAATACCCATCGGCACCTGGGTTGGGTCTGAATCAGAAATCACCACGAATCCAGAAGGGATCAGGTCGATACTAAAAAATCTTGGGTCGAAATGTTTTCTCCTGGACTATCAAAACCAAATCGGGGTTATCCAATCTGGAGATTTATATCCCTTGGGTGGAAAGGAAGAGGGCATCCCAGCAATTGGTTTCCTAAGATCTCAATCCCCAGCTCATTTTGGAAATCCGGGATTTATCAAGCAGCATGGTCTGAAATATGCCTATATGGCTGGATCCATGGCTAATGCCATCTCTAATGAATCTCTTGTCATTGCTCTTGGTAAAGCTGGTTTTCTGGCTTCCTTCGGCTCCGGAGGTGTTCCGCCAGCCAGGCTCCTGGAAGCAATTAAAACTCTCCAGAATCAATTACCGGATGGACCTTATGCCTTTAATCTCATCCATAGCCCACAAGAACCCATTTTGGAGCAGAAGGCGGTCGATTATTATCTTCAACACCAGGTTCGTACCATCGAAGCTTCTGCATTTCTCCGTCTGACCCCAACACTGGTTGAATATCGCGCTGCGGGAATAACCCAGGACGAGGATGGAACTCCAATTATTAATAATAAAATAATCGCTAAGATTTCCCGAAGGGAAGTCGCAATCCATTTTCTAAATCCTGCTCCTGTAAAAATGTTGAGCTCTTTAGTCAACCAGGGAAAAATCACCTCCCAACAAGCTGGTCTGGCTGAAAAAATACCAATGGCTGATGATATCACCGTAGAAGCAGATTCAGGTGGACATACGGACAACCGTCCTTTAACAAGTATGCTGCCTTCCATCATAGCCCTCAGGGATGAGACACAGGATAAAAACAACTATCCTACTCCTGTCCGTATTGGAGCTGCGGGCGGCATTGGAACACCTACTTCAGTCCTGGGCGCGTTCTCAATGGGAGCAGATTATATTGTTACGGGATCGGTAAACCAGGGTTGTGTTGAAGCGGGAACATCAAACCAGGTAAAAGACCTACTTGCGCAGTCATCGGCAACAGATATGATGATGTCTCCTTCCGCAGATATGTTTGAAATGGGAGTAAAAGTTCAAGTATTAAAACGAGGAACAATGTTTCCCATGAGGGCTCAAAAGCTTTTTGATATCTATTCTACTCACGACGGAATTGATGATATTGATCCCAAAACAAGGAAAGAATTAGAAGATAAAATATTCCAAAAAAATCTTGAAGAAGTCTGGGATGAATGTATCAGGTTCTTTTCTGAGCGAGATCCCAGTCAGCTCGAGCGGGCAGACGGAAATCCTAAACGTAAAATGAGTTTAATCTTCCGTTGGTACCTTGGATTAGCAACCCACTGGGGTATTCAGGGGAATACAGAGAGGAATTTAGATTACCAGATATGGTGCGGCCCTTCGATGGGTTCATTTAATGACTGGACAAGGGGAACTTTCCTGGAAGAGCCAAAACAACGTCATGCGGTGGAAATTGCAGAGCAGCTATTAGAAGGTGCAGCTTATCTATACCGGATTTTGGATTTAACCCTCCAGGGTTTTTCAGTACCATATTCCTGGAATAAATACCTTGATTAATATGGAACCACAAATAAAACCCATTTCAAAAGGGATCATTCACATCTGGTACACCACTCTCAGTCCCTGGAAAAACAAGGTCGAGGAGCTCAGGGCGGTATTGTCTGACGAAGAATCTCTGCGGATGGAGCAGCTGGTATTCCAAAACCGGGCGGAAGACTATATCATCAGCAGAGGTGTCTTGAGAAGTATTCTTGCCCGTTATCTGGGACTGGCGCCTGTGAGGGTGCCTTTACTAACCTATCCAAATGGAAAACCTTATCTGCCTGGATCAAAATTACAATTTAATCTATCGCATTCTGAGGGATTATTCTTATTTGGTCTAGCTTCAGGCACTCCTCTTGGTGTTGATCTCCAGCGGGTATATCCAATCGCAAATATTAAAACCATCATCAAGAACTATTTCAGCCCCGAAGAACAAAACATATTAAATTCTACAAATGAGAATCAAGTTCAGGAACTGTTTTTTACAATTTGGACTGCTAAAGAAGCTTACCTTAAGGGAACCGGCGAAGGATTTCAACGGCCTCCAAATAACTTTACAATTTGCCAGAAATCTAATGGTCTTCTCAAGTTTGAGCTGAGTGATAATTTGAATTCAACTTTAAATGATTTATGGAGTATACGCGAAATTCACCTGGATTCTAATTACAAAGCCGCGCTTGCAGTGAAAGGGGAAATTATCCAAATCCAGAGCGAACCCTTTCTCCTGCAGAGCTAATCACCCAAATAGTTGCTGCTTTTTCTTGTTTTAGTAATGGTTCTGCTGTCTGAGCAAAATCCAACCGGAGGGTTGGTATTCATTTCTATAAACCCTGAAAAATACAATCTCCGATTCAGTTGCTAGTGAAGATAATATTGAAAGGTTTCCACCCGTTCAGATAATATTAAGACCACATTCCAGGGTTAGATCAAAAGAGTATTATTCACGCCAGATATCTCAAATCAACCGTCTTGACAGTCAGATACGGATATGTGATAATCGCATTACTCCTTGGCCTGCCCCCCTCAGGTCAAGGGGTATTTTTATGGGGATAATCAGCTACAATAGAGGAACAAAGGAAATCCTCATTTTCTCCTCTGGAGGCAAGTATGTGTGGTCGATTTACCTTAACAGTCTCCCCCGATGAGCTGCAAGCTGCTTTCCCAAATTTCCACATCCCTGTTGATATTCCTCCCAGTTATAATATCGCACCGTCTCAGCCCATTCCTGTGATAATTAATGACGGGAAAAATAACCTTGATTTCTACCGCTGGGGGTTAATCCCCTCCTGGACAAAAGCGGAAAATTTTGGAAAGTTTAACCTGATAAATGCCCGCTCAGAAACGGCTGCTGAAAAACCCTCCTTTAAATCCAGTTTCCGGCGGCGGCGCTGTTTGATCCTGACTGATGGTTTTTTTGAATGGAGCAAATCCTTATCCGGAAAAGGTAAAACTCCCTATTACATCACCCTTAAGGATCAAACCCCATTTGCTTTTGCTGGTCTTTGGGATCTCTGGTATTCTTCCGAAGGAGATCCCCTAAAATCTGCCTGTATCCTCACTACAACCCCCAATGATCTGCTAAAATCTATCCATAACCGGATGCCAGTAATTCTGCCTCCTGAAAGTTATGCTGATTGGCTGAAACCGGAAGAAGGCCGGCCAGAAGATTTTCAACCCTTTTTTACACCTTACCCGGCAACTGTCATGCAGGCTTATCCGGTATCAACCTTTGTAAACTCTCCAAAAAACAATACTCCCCAATGTATTCAAGCCAGCACTCTGCTATGATCCAGCTTCCAGAAGCATTTTTAACCCATTCCTTAACTAAACTTTCCGGGGGGATTAAGGTTGCTAAAATTCTGTCCGCTTCACTAGCTGCTGTTGAGCCCGGAGAAGTGGTAAAAAAATCCCTGGTCAGGAAAGGTGACTGCTTCCTGATTGGCGGTGAAATCCTGGATCTCAAAGCGTTTGACCGGTTTATCCTTATCGGGATCGGAAAAGCTGCTTTCCCGATGTCAATGGCAGCTGCGGATCTCCTGGGTGATGAGCTGACCCGGGGAATAATTCTGACAAAACCCGGAGCTGATCAACTTCCTGAAAAATATGCCGGGGTTATTAAACATCTCCATGGCGGTCATCCGGTACCCAACCAGAACAGCATCACCGCATCGGGGATAATCCAGACCCAGTTAGCTGAATTAAATGCCCGGGATCTGGTGATTTTCCTCTTATCAGGGGGTGGATCAGCCCTTTTATCAGCCCCCTGTCCAGGAATAACCCTGCAGGACCTGATTTTAACCAACCAAGTCTTATTAGGCTGCGGTGCGAATATTACAGAAATAAACACTATCAGAAAACACCTCTCTCTGGTAAAAGGCGGCCTGCTGGCAAAAATAGCAGCACCTGCAAAAATAGTCACGCTGATCCTCTCAGATGTCATGGGGGACCCCATTGATATGATCGCCTCTGGTCCTACAGCGCCTGATCCTTCCACCTTTCAGGACGGGTTGAATATCATCCACAAGTACAATCTTGAAAAAACCCTGCCGCTGCCGGTTGTAGAGAGGATTAATAAAGGGTGCTCAGGGGAATATCCGGAAACGCCCAAAGCAAAAGATCCTCTTTTTCAGAAAGTCTTTTACCATATTATCGGCCGCAATTTGGACTCAGTTCAGGCTGGCATCCTGGCAGCAGAACAAGAGGGATTCAGCGCTGGCATCCTGCCCGATCCTCTGGAAGGGGAAGCCAATCGGATGGGAGCAGAATTGGCAGAGATTCTCTGTCAAATGGCCAACAAGGGCAAACCATTACCGCGGCCTGCCTGCCTCATTGGAGGAGGAGAGACTACGGTCACACTCCATTCCAGGGACGAGATTGGCAGAGGAGGTAGAAACCTCGAAACCGCGCTCACCGCAGTAAAGATGCTGGATGGTCTGCCGAACGCCGCTCTTATTACTCTGGCGACTGATGGAGAAGATGGAGTAACCGACGCTGCTGGAGCAGTTGTCACTGGAGAGAGTTTTTTGAGAGGTAAAACCCTTCAGCTACAACCAGAAAACTATCTTTTGAATCACGATTCCTACTCATATTTCCAAAAACTGGATGATTTGCTGCTTCCCGGCGTAACCCGGACAAACGTAAATGACCTTTGTTTTCTATTCACATTCTGAGAGATGCCAATGAACCTAAACAAACCCCTGGTGCTGATGACTCACGAACTCCCTGAAGATTGGGTGGGTGAATTGCTTGAGGATTATCAAGTAATCACAGGATTTAATGAAGAGCGGGGATTGGACAGCAGATTAATTAAACACCTTGATAAAGCTGAAGGTATTCTTTGTTTATTGGACGATCCGCTCCCAGCTGAAATTCTGGAAAAGGCTCCTAATCTGAAAGTTGTCAGCAGCATGGCAGTTGGAGTCGACAATATTGACCTGGCTACCTGCACCCGATTGGGTATACCCGTTGGCCACACACCCGGAGTTCTTACAGAGGGAACTGCAGACTTAACTGTGGCGCTCCTGCTGGCAGTCTGCCGCCGGCTTCCCACCGCCAGTAAGGATGCCCGTCAGGGCCGATGGAAAAACTGGGACCCAACAGGGTGGCTGGGTGTGGATCTAAAAAATTCAATCGTCGGGATTGTAGGCTTGGGGAAAATCGGTACTGCTGTTGGAGAGCGACTGGCAGCCTTCGGTGCCCAGATTATTTTTTCCAATCGCAGTCCACAGCCAGAGAAAGAAAAAATACTCAATGCGACTCAGGTCAACCTGGACGAGTTGTTGAGGACTAGTGATTTTATTTGCCTTCATGCACCACTTACTGACGAAACAGCCAACCTGATCAATGAACAAGCATTCCAGAAAATGAAATCGTCTGCAATCCTGATCAATGCTGCCCGGGGCGCGATTGTCGATACCCCAGCGCTTACCCTGGCGTTAAAGGAAGGCCAGATAAGGGCAGCTGGACTGGATGTCACTGATCCAGAACCCCTGCCTCCCAATCATCCACTCTACGAGCTGGAAAATTGTCTCATCACTCCCCACATTGGATCTGCAACATTTCAAATACGGCAGACAATGGCAAAAATCGCACTCGAAAATTTATCTGCTGGCATCAAGGGGATTCGCTTGCCTTATTGTGCGAATCCTGAAATTTACACTTGATCCCTATCAATAAATTTAATCCACCCTCTTTTATTCTTGTTCTATCAGAAAAGAAAAGTTTACCTTCAATTTCCGGGTTGAAGCAATCCCTGGAAAAACAATTATCCGTGTCCAATTGTTAAACCCATCATCACAAAAATACTGCTGAAACCAGACATCAGCCAGAATTTAACCCCAATTAAATCAAACCCCTAGAATTTAATGCAAGATATGCTACACTATATAAACTTTTTGATTTATGAACGAGGAGTCATTATTGGCAAACATCACCTTTCAACGAGTTCATGTCAATGTCCATATCGAGGGAACGACTAACTCTTCCTTCCTGGCGGAACTGGGGAATATCTACGGAACTGATCGTGTTCTAGTCTACAAACTGCCCCAAAAAAGATTTATCCGCTTGAGTGATATGCCTCTCAAACCTGCCCAGTCTCTGCTAAAGATGGGGAAAGACCTCCTGGTAAATGCGCCGTTCTTTAATAACAGTTCCTCTGGCGAAAACAACGATCCTTCGATTGAAAACTTGTGGTTTAAACGCAAGGAACTGCCAGCCGATACTGCCGCTGTCTATGGATATTTCACTCCAAGCATTTTTAAAGGTGTTTTCGAAAATCCGTTTTTCAGCATTATCCTGAAAGATCCATTAGAACGAATGATCTCATTGTATGAAGAATGGAATAATACCAAGGGCATTGTGGGTTGGCGGGTAAATATTCCCTTTGATAAAAATACATCGTTTGTTGATTTTGCAGTAAATGAAGGGTTTTGCAACTTCCAATCCAGATGTCTGGGAAGTAAACGACTGGGAGATTATGATCTAGTCGGCGTTGCTGAATGTCAAGAAGGATTCATCGCCCAGATCAAAAACAAAAATTGGAAAGGGTTTGTAAACCAGAAACCTTCCGAAATCCAATTGGATCTCCCTAAGTACAAGAACCTGGGCATCACATCAGATTTCCTGAAACATTTCCAGGAATTAAACCATATGGATTATTCTATCCATCAGCAGGCGAAGGAATATATGGGCTTTTGTTAAAGAGAGTTTCCTGCAGATATCATAAAAAAAAGAAAAACCGCTGATTATCAGCGGTTTTTCTTTTTTTGGTCGGGGCGGTCGGATTCGAACCGACGGCCTTTGCAACCCCATTGCAACGCGCTAGCCGGACTGCGCCACGCCCCGGACAATGAGCATTATAGTGCCTTCCCTCTGATATGGCAAGACATCAAATAATCACCACAAAACCTGTCTGGTGAGTTACACTGTCTACTTGGTAAATCAGTAATTTGATCAGGCAAAAGGCAGAGTATATACCTGCCAGCGTTTATATATTTCCGCGCCCATCTTTCCACCTGCTAAAACCGTGGTCGGGTTATCTGCACTGGTTATCGACATATCTACCCACTGGTAACCATGGACAACTGCCCGTTGAAAAAGTCCTTCAATCAGCATCACAGGTACACCAGTATTCCAGTATTCGGGTAAAACAAGAATGCTTTTTGCTGTCATGCTCTTTGGACTGCGTGTTTTCATTAACCAAAGTAACCTGAGGAAATCCCAAGGATATCTTAATCCATTCACATTAATGAAAAATTCGTTTAAGTTAGGCAGCCCGGGTAAAAATCCCACCGTTTCTCCATCCACATCTGCAAATAATATGAATGAAGGATCTGCAATGGTCCGGAATGGTTCTAGGGTCGCCTCCAGGGCATCCCGACGCCATCCGATATGACCGTTTAGGTGCGCCAGCGCTTTGTTTAAAAGCCTGTGAACATTATCAATTTCTTCCTGCCAGTTCTCAAAATCAGCTTCCCGGATCACAACTTTCCCCTGGGATTTTACACGCTTTGCCAAACGAACCAGTCGGTGAAATTTAGGGGAGTCCTCCAGGCTGATTCTTAAGGCTACGTTTTGAGCCCGGGCAGGTTGGAAGCCATATTTATCCATGAATTCTTGATAATAGGGGGGAGTATGACCGCACATCAACGCCGGAGGAACATCGCGCCCCTCAATTAAAACACCATAGCCGTCTTCGTAATCAAGGTTCCAGGGACCATATAAGGCGTCTAATCCCCGAACTTTCCCCCACTCCATTGCCTTTTCAATTAACGCCTGGAATACTTCATAATCCTCGATGTATTCAAGGAATCCGAACAAACATTCCTTTTTCCCCCTCTTCTGATTGGTGGGCGGGTCTTCCGCTGCACAAATTGTTCCAGCCAGTTTCCCATCTTTGTAAGCAAGGAAAAACTCCGCTTTACCGCGATCAAAAAATACACCCCGCTCAGGATCAATCACCTTTTTTCGTTCTGGTAACAGCGGTGGAACCCACAAGGGATCGTTCCCATAAATCTTCCAGGGAAATGTTAAGAACTTTCTCCTCTCCCCACGAGATTTCACCTGCATAATTTCAATTTTATCCATAATCGATCCCTTTGGAAAATACCGGTAGAGGAAATTCCCTTTTTTCAAGCAGCCCGGCGTCTCTTCAATTCTTCAACGATCTTTAAAAACTCTTTCCTGTCCAAAGGGTATTTATAAGCAACAAAAATCCCGATCACCAACAGCACAGCCGGGATAGGTCCGATCACTAATCTTATGCCCCACAAAGCCCGGCTGTTCTGCTGAAGAACATTTGGCTGGTACCCAGTTACATCCAACAAGAGCAAGATTAATGGGATAGCAATAGACGACGCAATTTTGCGAGCCAAAGTGGTAAAGCTGTAAAACATTCCTTCATGACGTTCACCAGTTTTGTATTCATACCATTCAATCGCATCGGGAAGAATTGCCCAGGGCAGCACATGAGCTGCTGCCACGCCGATTCCCGCCATTGAGCATAATATAAAAATAAAACTTAGGGGAGTTTCCGGGGTCATCGAAATCAGAAACAGCTGCACCACAGCCCAAAATGCAATTCCATACATATAAGCATAGCGCTTGCTCCACCTTAGTGAGACCCAATTCCAGAGCGGAAGAGCAAACATGGCAATTACGAAGATTGTGGCCATGATAATGTCAATTTGAGGACCTCTCTGAATAACATACGTTACATAAAACACCAAACTGGTTTGTAGAATATCTACAGCGATCCAGGTTGCGAGGAATATCCCTAAACCATAGCGGAATGGGACATTTTTCCAGACCGACTTGATTGATTCTCTAAAAGTTGGTTTATCCAGTTCTATGTAATCCTCACTCTCTTTGGTTCCATAAAATGTCACGAACATGGGAAGGGCTGATATTAACCCGAATACCGCTCCCATCAGCAGAACCTTTGGCGCGTTTTCGGGCGTAAATGATCCGACTATCATCCAGGGGACGGTGAAGGCTAGCAAACTGCCCAGGATTGAAAAGAACATCCGGTAGCTGGTTAATGAAGTGCGTTCATCATAATCAGAGGTCAATTCCGGAGTGAGGGCAAAATACGGCATATAAAGAAGTGTTGCTGAAGCCTCGAAGATAATATAGGCCACAGAATAGTAAGCAGCCAAAGCAAATGTACTTTCAAAACCCGGCCGGTACCAGAGCATGGTGAAAGTCAATGCAAGGGGTAATGCCCCGAACAGCAAATAAGGCCGGCGGCGTCCCCAGCGAGTGCGGGTTCGATCAGATATATATCCAAAAATTGGATCATTAATATAATCCCAGCTTTTTCCTATAAAAATAGCAATTGCTGCAATTCCCGGTCTTAAGCCAATCACATCAACCATAAATATCGCATAATAGGCTGCCAGGATTGTGGAGGTAAGGCTGAAGCCAATATCCCCTACCCCATACATCAATTTTGTCCTGCGGGTTAACTCAGCAGTCATTTTATTTGTCCTTGGGATAAAAAAGATTGATGATTTCAGTAGTATAACATCATCCTGTTTTGGAAATTCCAAAACAGGATTACTTTCTCAAATCACGAAAATTCACTTGACTTTCCGCGAAAATTTTGTTACGCTTAAACTACCAAACGGTCGGTAGGGAGGCAATCTTGTCCCGGGATGAAATTCTCAGGGCCGCAGCTCAAATATTCCAGGAAAAAGGCTATCATGCAGCTTCAATGCAGGATATAGCGGAAGCTGTTGAATTGAAAAAAGGCAGCCTGTACCATCACGTCTCCAGCAAACAGGAAATATTGTTAGCCTTGCTGGATGAAGCGCTGGATCTCATCATTGAACGGCTCCAGGAAGTAGAAGCTAAAGACATATCACCAAGTCAAAAACTTCGCCAGGAAATGCAGGCCTACCTGAGCTTCCTGGCGGAGAACAGGTCACTATCTTCCATACTTATTTTAGAACATAGATCTCTGCAGCCGGAATTTATTGGCCTCCACATTCCCCGTCGAGACCGCATTGAACAAATCTGGCGGGAAATTATCGAAGAAGGAGTATCGTGTGGAGAGCTCCAATCCCAGCAACCTGGCCTGACTGCCAAAGCCCTGTTGGGCGTGCTCAACTGGGCAATAACCTGGTATCGGGAAGACGGCCCGCTCTCTCCAGACGAAATAGCAGACCACTTTGCAGACCTCTTTATTCAAGGTTTGCTCATCCGCTAAGAAGCGAATCTCTACAAACAGTCCAAAGGAGGAGGTGTTACTGGAAAGGATCAAATTTTTACCCGGATGAACTGACTAATTCTTATACTTAGGTATCACTGACTATTTCAGAGAAGGAAAACCCAGGTAAACGAGAACCAGCCTAACATCCCATCCGTTTTTCTCTACCCGTTTATTTTTCTCGGAGGCATTTATGTATTCATTTACCCCAACAGAAGAACAACAGATGCTCTTGGATGCAGTGAGGCGGTATGCTGATCAGGACATGCGCCCCGCCGCCCGGGAAGCTGATGAAAAGTCCGAACTTCCCCAGGATTTAATAGAAAAGGGCTGGGAGCTTGGTGTACTCCAGGCGTCCATCCCCGAGGATTATGACGGTTTTGGGGAATACTCCTCCTTAACCGGTGTACTGGCCGCAGAAGCAATGGCCTATGGGGATCTGTCAACAGCACTGGCTGTGATGACACCCAATCTATTTGCACTTCCAATTTTATTTTCAGGATCAGAGGAACAGAAAAAAGAATACCTGCCTGCTGTAATTGCTGCAGAGTGGAAACCATATACAGCTGCTCTCATCGAACCTTCTTTTAATTTTGACCCCTGGGAGCTTTCGACTTCCGCTGTCCTTGACGGGGATTCAATTTTAATCAGTGGAGAAAAAACTTATGTTCCCTATGCTGCGGAAGCAGAAGCCCTGATTATCTACGCAAATTTAGATGGAGAAACGCAGGGTTTTATCGTCCCCCAGGGAACTGAGGGGCTTTCGGTTGGTGAGCGGCAAAAAACCCTCGGTATCCATGCTTATCCCCTTTATTCCGTCACCCTGGATAAAGTCAAGATCCCTGCCGATTATCGGTTAAACGGTTCCGAAGGCCACAGTCTAAAATCTATAATGGCTTCCTGCCAGGTAGCCCTGGTAGCTATGGCAGTGGGCGTAGCCCAAGCAGCCTTTGAGTATGCCGTAGATTATGCGAAAGAAAGAGAGGTCTTTGGAGTAAAAGTAGCTCAAAAACAATCCATTGCCTTTATGATTGCAGAAATGGGCACTGAGATCGAAGCAACCCGCCTGCTGGCCTGGGAAGCAGCCTGGATGCTCGACGAAGGGAAAGATGAAGCAGACAAACACGCTTACCTGGCTTATAACGGCGCTGTTGACATGGTAATGATGGTAACTGACCAGGCTGTTCAAATTCTGGGGGGCCACGGTTATATCAGGGAACATCCTGTGGAAATGTGGATGAGGAATGGACGGGGTTTTGCTGCCTTTACCGGCTTAGCAATGGTATAAAAATAGTCCACCTGATTATTCTTGATCCAGATGGACTCAATCAATCTCAGTTTAATTCCTTGAAAGATAAAGGAGAAAGAAAATGATCAGTTTTGAAATGCCAAAACCACTTGTTCAAACCCGCACAGTGGTTAAAACAGTTGCTGAAAACATGATGCGTCCTGTATCCCGTGAAATGGATGAAAACGAACATGAAATACCCTGGGCATATATTCAATTTATGCACACTGCCATGAAAGCAATGGGGGGTTCTTCCATGGCCGCTGATGATCCGCCAAAGAAAAAAGAAAAGGATCCCAAAAAGGAAAAACGCCCCAGCATCAATTACCAACGCTTGATGGTGATGGTGGAAATGCTTTCCTGGGGAGATGCGGGAATTTATCTCTGCACCCCTGGAGGGATGCTTGGAGCCGCAGCTGTTAGTGCGGCGGGAACTCCCGAGCAGAAGAAACGCTTTTTAAGCCTTTTCCAGGGCAAAGAGCCCGTATTTGATGCCATGGCAATGACAGAACCCGAGGCCGGATCCGATACTTCTGCGATCAGATCCACTGCAGTGCTGGATGAAAAAACCAATGAATGGATCCTGAATGGCGAAAAGATCTTTGTTACCGCAGGACACAAAGCACTGGTGGATTCAAAAGGCTTTATCGTTGTCTGGGCCAGCCTGGATCTGGAAGCAGGGCGGGCTGGTATCCGGTCCTTCATTATCGAAGCTGACACACCGGGCTGCAAAGTAACCAAAATGGAAGAAAAACTGGGTATCCGGGCCAGCGATACCGTTTCCATTGTCATGCAGGACTGCCGCCTTCCCTTTGAAAATATTCTCGGATCTCCCACAATAGAAAAAAGCACCAAAGGCTACAAAGGCGCCATGGCAACATTTGACGCAACCCGCCCGATTGTAGCAGCCTCTGCCCTGGGTGTGGCCCGGGCCGCATTGGAGTTTGTCCATGAAAAGCTGGCTGAAGAAGAGATCACTATCCGCTACGGTCTGCCCCGGCAGAAAATGACCAACCTGGAACGGGAAATCATTGACATGGAAACTCAACTTCGGGCTGCCTGGCTGCTTACTGTAAAAGCGCTCTGGATGGCCGACAATAAAAAATCTAATGCCTTGATCGCTTCCATGAGCAAGGTTAAAGCGGGCAAAGTTGCTACTATCATCTCCCAGAAAGCAGTGGAGATTATGGGCCCACTGGGTTACAGTCGGGAATATTTGCTTGAGAAATGGTTCCGGGATGCAAAAATTAATGACATTTTTGAAGGTACTGGACAAATAAACCTGCTTGTTGTCGCCCGCAATATACTCGGCTACCGGGGCAGTCAGCTGCGCTAATTAGAAATAAAACCCATTTCATTTGGCAGCAGCAAACTTTTCTTTCTGTTTTTGCTGCTCCGGAATGAGGAGAGATAATATGAACTATTCAATTAACAACGCGGTGGTGATTGGCTCCGGCACTATGGGAGCGGCCATTGCAGCCCATCTTGCCAACGCCGGTATCCGGGTTTATTTACTGGATATCGTTCCCAACAAGTTAACTGAGAACGAAAAAAATCAGGGATTAACTTTGCAGGACGAACCAGTCCGGAACCGGATAGTAAACCAGGGTTTTCAGGCCGCCTTAAAATCTCGGCCAGCAAGTTTTTATTCTGGAAATCCTGCCAATGCGGTACAGCTCGGTAACCTGGAGGATGATTTTCAAGTCATAAAAGATGCCGATTGGGTCATTGAGGTCATCATTGAAAATTTAGGGATCAAACAAGATTTGATGAAAAGAATTGACGAGATTCGGGCAGAAAAAACCATCATCAGCACAAACACTTCCGGGATACCTGTAACTTCAATAGCGGATGGCCGATCGCCAGGTTTTAAGGAACATTTCCTGGGAACCCACTTCTTCAACCCGCCCCGGTATTTGAAACTTCTGGAAATCATTCCAACCGCGGATACTCTCCCGGAAGTAATAGATAACATCAGTCATTTTGCGGAATATAGATTGGGCAAAGGTGTAGTACTTTGCAAGGATACACCAAACTTTATTGCCAACAGGTTGGGATTTGGCAGCGGAGCCTTTGCACTCGATTTCATCCTCAAAAATGAATATACTGTCAAGGAAGTTGACAGTATCACCGGTCCGGTGATCGGCCGCCCAAAATCAGCCACTTTCCGACTGCTGGATTTAGTAGGGATTGATGTTTGGGAACATGTTGGAACCAATCTGACTAAAGCATTGCCAGAAGATGATCAGGCTATGTCTTATTTATTATCGGACCCTGCAAATCAGTTAATCCACGACATGGTAGAAAAAGGCCGCCTGGGAAATAAAACCAAACAGGGCTTTTATAAACAAGTCACAGTAGATGGCAAAAAGGAATTCTGGCCGCTCAACCTAACCAGCAGAGAGTATGAAGCCTCTGAGCAAGTCCGCTATGATTCCGTAAAAGCCGCTAAAGGGATTGAAGATCTGGGAGAACGACTGATTAAACTCATAGGAGAAGATGACCGTGCTGCTGATTTAATTCGTTCCACGATTCTCCAGGGCCTCTCGTATGCCTCCCACCGCGTCCCTGAAATTGCAGATACTCCCAAGCCAATTGACGACGCAATGCGTTGGGGCTTCGGACACGAGGCAGGACCGTTTGAGATTTGGGATCTACTGGGTATAAAAACCACTATTCCTCTCCTGAAAGAAGCTGGGTTTCCCCCTGCCCCCTGGGTGGAAAAAATGGTTAAGGATGGTAAATCCGGTTTTTACGAATACGACGGAAAACAAAAAATCGCTGTATATGATCCAGTAAAGAAAAAATATGTTCCCATCCAACCCTCACTTCATATTATCCGGGTGAGTGAACAGAAAATCGATCAGAAAAATATCCTGTCCCGTAATACCAGCGCATCATTGGTTGACCTGGGAGACGGGGTTGCCTGCGTAGAATTCCAGACCAAGATGAATTCCATCGACGAAGACAGCATCGATATGATTGATCAAGCGCTAGATTATTCGCTGGAAAACAGCCTTAACGGCTTGGTGATTGGAAATGATGCCGATAATTTCAGCGTCGGCGCCAACTTGTTTGGCGTGGTAATGGCAGCGCAAAATGAAATGTGGGACCAGCTGGATCTAATCGTCCGCAAGCTGCAAGATGTAAATATGAGAATGAGGTATTTCCCCAAACCTGTAGTTATTGCGCCGGCTGGATTGTCTTTGGGCGGAGGCGCTGAAATCACAATGCATGGTAACCGGGTAGTGGCAGCAGCCGAGTTATACACAGGACTGGTCGAAGTTGGTGCTGGAGTGATACCAGCTGGCGGCGGGACAAAAGAAATGATCCGCAGGCTTATCAACCCGCCGATGCAGACTAAAGATGCAGTCGTATTTCCCTACCTTCAGCGAGTATTTGAACAGGTTGGCCAGGGAGCTGTTGCTAAAAGCGCCCTTGAAGCCCTGGAGATGGGAATCCTGAGCGCTGCGGACCGGATCGTGATCAATCGCGATCATCTGCTTGCTGAAGCCAAGCGTGAAGTGCTGCATATGGCTGAATCAGGATATACACCGCCAGCACCTGAAAAGATCTTCGCTGCTGGCAGGGATGCCCTCTCCGGTTTAAAAATAGGCTTGCACAATTTTAAGGAAGGTGGTTTTATCACCGATTATGAAGCAGTGATCGGGAGTAAACTGATCGTCGTCATGACCGGCGGGAATATTTCCCAACAGGCCTGGGTGGATGAACAATATTTCCTGGACCTGGAAAGGGAAGCTTTCCTCTCCTTATGCGGTGAAAAGAAAACCCAGGAGAGAATGTGGCACCTGCTTCAAAAAGGGAAGGTTCTTCGAAATTAACGGGAAATAACTCAGGGACCGGATCAGATCCGATTCGGTTTCTACTCCATTCCCGAATTGACGGCAAGGAGATTTAAATGATATCAACACTTGACCCGAAACACGATCCGGTAATTGTGGCAGCGGCAAGAACTGCTGTAGGGAAAGCTAAACGCGGAACCCTGAAAACAGTCCGGCCTGAAACGATGGCCGCTGCTGTTATTAAGGATTTACTAAAAAGAGCTAATAATCTAGATCCAATGGAATTGAATGATCTGATTGTAGGATGTGCCTTTCCCGAAGGGGAACAGGGCATGAACATTGCCCGCCTGATAGGTTTCCGGGCAGGTCTCCCGGTGGAAATACCTGCTGAAACTATTAACCGCTTCTGTTCCTCCGGGGTACAGAGTATTGCGCATGCTGCCCAGGCTATCACTGCCGGCTACCTGGATGCCGCGATCGCCGGGGGAGTTGAATCCATGAGCATGGTACCCATGACAGGATACAAATTCAGTCCGGATGCAACCCTGGCAGATGAATACCCAGAAGCTTATACCAGTATGGGTATTACTGCGGAGAATGTATCTGTTCAGTATCAAATTAGCCGGGAAATGCAGGATGAATTTGCCCTGCTAAGTAATCAAAAAGCTGTTAAAGCAGTCGAATCCGGTCGATTTGATTCTGAAATTGTCCCCCTAAAGGTGAAAATCGAATCGCCGGATGGAGGGAGAGAAATCTTATTTAACCGGGACGAGGGCCCGCGGGCAGATACCAGCCTGGAAGCATTAGCAAAACTCGGGCCTGCGTTTAAGCTGGGTGGGACAGTCACTGCAGGCAATTCATCCCAAATGTCCGATGGCGCCGCAGGAGTGATAATAATGTCGCGCGAAAAAGCTGAGTCTCTGGGATTAAAACCACTGGCCCGTTTTATTTCCTTTGCGGCGGGCGGTGTAGCTCCAGAAGTCATGGGATTGGGTCCAATCAAGGCAGTTCCCAGGGTTTTAGAACTCAGCGGCTTAGCGCTTGATGACATTCAGTTAATTGAATTAAATGAAGCCTTCGCGGCTCAGGGATTGGCAGTCATCAAAGAATTGAAATTAAATGAGGAAATAACCAATGTGAATGGTGGGGCTATTGCCTTAGGGCACCCACTAGGCTGCACAGGAGCAAAATTATCTGTCCAGATGATCCATGAACTGAAAAAACGTGATCTGGAATTTGGGCTGGTGACAATGTGCATCGGCGGCGGCATGGGGGCAGCTGCTATATTCCAGAACCTAAACTAATAAACTGGACCCTAAAAGGAGAAAAGAATGGCTGAGTATACTGTAAAAGAACTGGTGTTTAATCATGAAAAAGCTTTCATGCCGGAGAAAGCTGCTGGACTGGAAGCAATTATTCAATATCATCTCACCGGGGATGAGGGCGGTGACTTTATCATTCAGATCGGGGATGATAAATGCTCTGTAAGCGAGGGAGTGGCAGAGGATCCCGTCATGACTATGACCGCTGATGGCAAATACTTCGGTGATGTCCTTCTCGGTAAAGAAGATGGCATGAAGGGATTTATGGAGGGAAAACTGCAGCTTGCCGGAGACCTGAATCTGGCAATGAAGTTAACCAGTTTCTTTAAAATGGGCGGCTAGTTAATAAAATATACGCTTCGAAATCTGAGGGGAGTTACGGATTGTTGAATATCAATAAAAGCACCCCGAATAATTATCGGGGTGCTTTTTGATTTATCTACCTTCTCTGGTTAATATCGTTCTATTCAAACTCAATGGTTTCCAGATTATCTTCCACTTCAGCATATAAGTCCTGGATGATTTCTTTTGCCATTTCTACAGCCTTTTCCAAGGGAATTACTTTTTTCTCAGACTCATGCCTGATTTTTGTTTCAATGCCGCCTTCCTCTAATGCCCTATGACCCACTGTTAATCTCAGCGGAATACCGATCAAGTCCGCATCGTTGAATTTGACACCCGGGCTTTCATCCCGGTCATCAAAGAGCACTTCAACTCCCGCCTGCTGCAGATCCTGATACAATTTTTCAGCAGCAAGCTGAACCTTTTCACTATCCCCTTTACCACCGACCAATTCGACCAGGTGAACCTCGTAAGGAGCTATGGTAATAGGCATTATTAGACCATATTGATCGTTGTATTCTTCAGCAACGGATGCCAGCAAACGGCCGCTTCCGATCCCGTAAGAACCCATTACAACCGGTGTTTCTTTGCCTTCGGCATCCTGAAAAGTAGCTCCAACTGCTTCGCTATACCAGGTACCAAGTTTAAAAATATTTCCTACTTCTACACCCCTGAGCGCGTTCATGGGTGAGCCGCATTTAGGGCAGGCATCTCCATCTCTAGCAGCGACGATATCTTCTACCAAATCCGCGACAAAATCACGGCCGTAGTTGACATTCATAAAGTGAAAGCCTTCTTCATTCGCACCAGCAACCAGATTGGGAGATTCGGGTATCAGATCATCCACAACTATCAGAATGTTTTTAAGGCCTACTGGTGAAGCATATCCAGGTACTGCGCCTGAGGCAATAATCTCGGATTCTTCAGCAGGTCTAAGCCCCTTGGCGCCTACTGCGTTCAATAATTTGGTCTCATTCAAATCCATATCCCCTCTTACTATGGCAAAGATCAATTTTTCTTTTTCAGCTTCTTGATCCTGAATTGCCGCCATCATGAACACTGCTTTTGCTGTCTTGTGTTCTGGTATCTCTAAGAACTCTGCCAGGTCAATTATTGTTTTTGCATCTGGTGTGGCAACCTTCTTTAGTTTCTTCTGCTTTTCTTCCGCAGCTTTTTCCTTTTGCAGCTCTGCAATCTGTCGGTTGGCAGAATATCCGCATTCATCACAGATCAGCATCGTGTCTTCACCTACTGGCGTTAAATACATATATTCGTGGGCCATGTTCCCGCCCATCATGCCGACATCTGACTCAACTGCAATTACAGGAAGTTTACAGCGTCCGAAAATATTAAAATATGCTCGGTAGTGGTTGGCATATTGAAGATCCAATCCCGCCCAATCACGGTCCAGGCTGTAGCTGTCCTTCATCGTAAATTCCCTGACTCGAATTAATCCAGCCCTGGGCCGGGGATCATCGCGCCATTTGGTTTGGATATGATAAATCATCATCGGAAGCTGGCGGTAGGACTGAATTTCATCCTTAATTATATCCACCACTACTTCTTCATGGGTCATCGCCAGAACCATATCCCGGCCATTCCGGTCCTGGAAACGTCCCATCTCAGGACCAACTTTTCCCCATCTTCCGGTAGCCTTCCAGATTTCAGCCGGGTGAACTACCGGCATAGACATCTCCTGTCCGTCGATTTTATTCATTTCATCCCGCATTATGTTTTCAATCTTGGTCAGAGACCGTTTTGCCAATGGCATGGCAGTAAATATACCGGCGGCTAGCTGCCGGATATATCCCGCCCGAATCAGCAGTTGGTGGCTGGAAATTTCCGCGTCTGAAGGGGCTTCCCGGAGTGTTTGACTCAAAAGGCTGGACATTCGCATAAGGTATCTCCTCAAACTTCATTCTTTTAGATAATATCAGTATAAAAAAACTCCGGCATTTCAGTCCGGAGAGTTACCATCAACACAATATTTTCGAAACTCCAATTGACCGAAAACCGCTTAGGGGTAATTCCGGATGCTAGGGACGGGCGCTTTGGAGTCAATCATAGTAAACATTGAAAGTAGTGTACCAAAGCCTGAAAGGATGTCAAGGCGCATTTACTCTGCCAGGGAGCACCAGGATCAATGGAGAATACCATGAACCCTCCTGTTCAAGGCTGGGAATATTTGCGGGAGTCCGTATGGTAAAATCTTTCCAGAAAGTGTAAGTAATCTGGAAATTAGCCAGATGAGCAATTCTTCCCACAATACCACAGGACAACCCCTATGATCCCAATCCGAGATGAAAACCCCACCCACAGTGTTCCAATAATCACCTATTTGTTAATAGCCTTTAATATTATCTTTTTTGTATTTCAAACCATGCTGGGCTCATCTAATGAGCAGTTTTTATACCAGTTTGCACTCATTCCGGCTGATGTTACCACCACCCTTTCATTAGGTAGTATCTTCAATATATTTACCAGTATGTTCATGCATGCGGGTTTCGTCCATCTTGGTGGAAATATGCTGTACTTATGGATTTTTGGTGACAATGTTGAAGATCGGATGGGAAGTGGCCGCTACTTGTTCTTTTATATCTTTGGCGGCACAATAGCTTCCCTGGCACACATCATATCTGCCCCCGGTTCTCAAATCCCAACAGTAGGCGCTAGCGGTGCAATCGCAGCAGTTCTGGGTGCCTACCTGGTTCTTTTTCCCAAGCAAAAAGTTTTAACCCTGATACCCCTGGGATTCTGGCTGAGAATGACCATGCTCCCTGCCAGCATCGTGTTAGGAGGTTGGTTTTTATTTCAATTACTCCAAGTTATGCTTTCCCTGGGTGACCCAACAATAGGTGGCGTTGCATTCTGGGCCCATATCGGCGGGTTTGTCAGTGGTGTCCTTCTAGGTCAATTATTTAAGATACCTGAAGCAGTATACCCCGCCAATCATTGGTAGACTGGTATTAATCAATCTACGCTTGATAATCCCTTCAAGCTAGGTTATAATTTCGCGGCATCGGGATGTGGCGCAGCCCGGCTAGCGCGCGCCGTTCGGGTCGGCGAGGTCGTGGGTTCAAATCCCACCATCCCGACAAAAAACCGCTGGTTTTCACCAGCGGTTTTATTTTTTTCTGATCACTCCTTCCCCAATTATCAGTAATTACAGCAGCTGCTTTTTGTTACCTTGTTCCCTATTCTGGGCTGAAAGCGGCTGGTAGGAAGGCTCCCGGCGCGGTGATCTGGCAGCGGGTTTAGGAGCGGAACGGTGGCCGGTTTGGCCAACACTCACCGCGGGCACCCGTTTGCGGACAGATACCGGCGCTTTCCTGGGCGAGGAAGCAAACTGGACATTCAGCTGCTCCTGGCCAAAATACTTCTCCCCGGCAACAGAAAACAAACCGATAATTAATACCCGCAGCAGCCAGACCATCACTGCCACAAAGATCGGAACAACCTTT
>JBARSJ010000287.1:0-1801 GCA_049644685.1 Anaerolineales bacterium | reverse complement strand
GCCTAATATCATCGACGCGTTCCGTGTGTGCTCCAGTAGTATGTTAAAAAAGAGACTCAGCGGTGTAGCTGAACATAGATATCGTCTACAAGGAGCAAGCTCGATACAAGAAGCAGAGCCACTACTTCTCGAAGTTGCCGAAGCCCACCGCCTCAAACTCGGCGACACCCACCCACACACGTTGGAGTCACTTAACAATTTAATCGCTCTCTACGAAGCCTGGAACAAGCCGGAAAAAGCAGAGGAGTGGCGAGCAAAACTGCCGCAAACAGAAGCTAAGATAGAGTGACATAATATCCTCAAAATGGCCCAATTTTAACTCGTAAAACTTCTACAACCAGACTACAACTCGAAAGACCGTTATCTACCAATTCCGCAAAAATATGCATCTCATAAGCGCCGTAGTATCAGTGAGTTATAAGACAGTGAAAAATTGGGCAACGTATTCAATGCACTACGTCAAAAAAAGAAGAGCTGACAGTTTATCAACCGTCAGCCCTTTTAGGGAACAAACCACCCTTGGGATTTCCGCTAATGCTCCAACGTCTAGAATCTAGCATCCAACATCAGACTTCTCTAATCTATTATTAACTTTGCATTAATGTCGTCGGAGGCTTATACTTGTAGCTATCTATTATAATACGTGGGGGAGCACATGCTTGATTTCATGTGTTTAATTGAACGTGTATCACAGAGGAGATGAAAATGAATCGCACATCGGCTATCTCAGGACTCATTGTTGTACTGCTATCAATCACAGGAATCGCTGGAAGCGTCCAGGCACTGGATCTCTCAGGCCGTTGTTACAGCGGCCAGAAACCGGACGAGAGCAACGAACTTCAGGGCGTACCGGTCACCCTTTATGGGGCCCCAGAGGAAGGGGGTGCCCGGACTCAACTCGATGCCGATACGACCGACTCGAATGGTTGGTATGGGTTGACCGTACAGGAAGGCTATGAACACTACTTTATTGTAGCTGGTTCCGTATCGGATTATTCGTTTAATGGTGCTTCTTCTGTATCTGGAACGGTTTCTGGCAATGAGATCCATTACAGTACGATCAGCGCCCCCTTGTCTGAGCAGACGCGTACGGGTAATAAATTCTGGTACACGAGCGATACACCTCAGAATAATCCGCCGGTGGCAATAGATGACTCGGCAACCACGCCTCAGGATAACGCTGTCGATATATATGTACTGACAAATGACACCGATCCGGACGGAGACCCCCTGCACATCAATAGCGCCACGGACCCTCCGAATGGTACAACCATCAATCACGGCACCCATATCACATACACTCCCAATCATGGATTCACGGGCACCGATACCTTTGACTATACCGCCGGAGACGGCAAGGGCGGCACGGACACCGCCACAGTCACGGTGACGGTTGAGGAAGGCCCAGGGCCCGAAAACAATCCGCCGGTTGCTGATGCCGATGGTCCTTATACCGGTCAAGTGGGACAGCCGATTACCCTCGACGGTTCGGGCTCCTATGACCTGGACCCTGGTGATTCGATTGTCAGTTATGAGTGGGACCTGGACAACGATGGTCAATATGATGATGCCACCGGCGTGAATCTCACCTGGACATGGAGCGTCGTGGGCTTTTATACCATCGGCCTGCGAGTCACGGATACCTTCAGAGAAACCGATACGGACCAGACCAGCGCCATAATTAGCGAGGGTGAACCGGAGACCGGCACAATTATCATTGAGAAGCAAACCGAGCCTGATGGTGCTACGAATATTTTCGATTTTAGCGGTGATATTGCCGGCAGTATCAGGGACGGTGGGC
>JBARSJ010000286.1:0-18163 GCA_049644685.1 Anaerolineales bacterium | reverse complement strand
GCACCGGACTTGGCGATAGCCAAGGGGGTACGTGGCGCGATTTGCTGATTCTAGTTTTGGTTCAAGGATGGATCAGAGCAAATACCGCCAAGCCAGTGAACAAACCGTTAGACTGAGATAGTAATAGAAATATTGTAGGGTTATAATTCTGAAGAATTTTATCTAAAACCGATTCGAGATCCCCAACTCCCTTGAGTTGGGGTTGCGGGATTGGGGAGGGGATTTTCCCCCTCCCGCTGATGTCCACTAACGCCCATAAAAAAACATTTGATATTATTATCAAGTGTTTTTTTAATGCGGAATAGTTTATCATTGGAGCTAGATCAATGAACAGAAATATTCCAGGTATAGTGACCCACAATTAAGTTTTCGAGATTATCAACTCAGGCTAAGCCTGCCTGTAAAGCTCCATTAAAGGAAAAGATTTGTAACTCGGAGCACCTCGGAGCACCGATGAACTTTTTAGCAATTTTATTCGCTCTTTTACCCATCCTGGTTATCCTGATTCTTTTAGTCTGGCGGCGCACGCCTGCAGATATTGCCGGGGTGATTGGCTGGATCTGCGCCGTGCTGGTTGCCTGGCTGTACTTTAAAACCCCCTTCACCAACACCCTGCTTATCAGCCTGGCTGGATTGGTGGCTTCATTCCCTATTACGATCATGGTCGGCACGTCACTGCTGCAAATCACAATCATGAAAGAAGCAGGAGCCATTGACCGGGTAGTGGCATTTATCAAAACCATTGCCCCGGGAAATAAAGTTGCCCAAATCCTGATTCTCAATCTGGGTATCGGTACCCTGCTGGCAGCAATGGGAGCAACCCCGGTCTCGATTCTGCCGCCGATCATGCTGGCGCTCGGTTACTCTTCTTTTGTAGCTATTGCTCTTCCTTCACTGGGCTACGATGCGCTCTGTACATACGCTCTGCTTGGTATTCCTGTGGTTGTTTTTTCTAATTTTGTGGGACTGCCTGTAAACGAAGTCGGGGGTTATTTTGCCCGCTTCATGCCCGTTATCAGTACCTGTATTGCGCTGGCCATGTTATGGCTGGCTGGGGGCTGGAAATTACTCTGGAGGGGAATTTTTCCAACTATCATCGCTGGGGTGACTGCGGGATTGATAGCAATTGGAATGAATGCCCTGGGGATGGTGACTCTGACCGGGATTGCTGCCGGATTGGGTGTGGTGATTGTGATGCTCGGTTATCTTAAGCTTAGCGGGCAAACCCTTCAGGATCGAAGCCTGATGACAGAGTTTGATCGGTCTGCCGAAGGGAAAATATCTCTGCCGGCAGCGATGTCCCCCTGGATAATCCTGACGTTTTTTGCTCTTTTAGTCAATGCCCCTTTCCTGCCATTTTTTGAACTGACCTTTAACCGCTGGATCATGCCGGTTACTATCATCCCTGGTTCCCCGGAAAAATTGCGGATATTCTGGCAGGCATATTTCTGGATTCTGGTCAGCACCTTGATTGCCTTGCCCTGGCTTAAAACAAACAAAACCGCTTTGAAAGTATCCCTACAGCGCTGGCTCAAACGCGCTCCCCGTCCCATGCTGGCATCCGCTGTTTTCTTTTCGATTGCTTTCATCATCAATCATTCTGGAAAAAATGCGGATTGGCAGCTGCTTGAACCTGCCAACAACATGGTTTTTGTAATTGCCAACGCTGCCAGCCAGGCTTTTGGTGGATTTTATCCCTTTGTGGCGCCTTTCTTGGGTCTTTTGTCCGGATTCATCAGCGGGTCAGAAACTTCGTCAATTGCTATGCTGACAGCCATTCATCTTTCAACAGCGGAAAAAATTGGGGCGATCGGGCTGCTGGTTGCCGCAGCCAGTGGAATCGGAGGCGGGCTGGCAAGTGTCATCTCCCCGGCGAAATTGCAAAATGCCGCTGCCAGCATTGACCGGATTGGCGAGGAAAGCCAGGTGATCCGGGTGACCTTTGTTATCTCCCTGGTCATCACTGCGATTGCTGCTGTCATGACCATACTTTGGGCATAAAATAACTCCAGACAGAACCTGAAATTACCTGGGAAAAAGTACTCGCTGTGCTTCGCAAATAGCGGAGCGGAAAATGGAGACTTTGGCTTTAATCAAAATATGTCGAATTGAAATCCGACAGGTCGATTATGCCCTCGTTAGGCAGCATACTCGACAGCATCAAGCTCAATGAAAATTCAATTACCCGCTTGTGGAGGTTGTCTTGAAACTGAAAAATAACCTATCATCTGTTTATCAACGTCCTGCAGAGTTGCTGCAGCATCTTATTCAGTTCGATACCACAAATCCACCTGGCAACGAGGAAGAATGCATCACCTTTATCAATGGCCTGCTGACCGAAGCCGGTATTGAAACCACCGTTCTGGGCCAAACTCCAGAGCGTCTCAACCTGATAGCGCGATTGCCTGGTCAAGGTTCCGCTGCCCCCCTTTTACTCTACGGACATGTAGACGTTGTTACGACCGAGAACCAGCAGTGGCAGCACCCCCCGTTTGAAGGCAAGGTGGTGGATGGGTTCGTCTGGGGACGCGGTGCCCTGGACATGAAAGGCGGCGTGGCTATGATATTGGCCGCTTTCCTGCGCGCGAAATACGAGGATCTGAAGCTTCCTGGTGACGTAATCCTCGCCATCGTAAGCGACGAGGAAGCAGGTGGTGATTATGGCTCCAAGTATCTGGTGGAGAACTACCCAGGCTTATTTGACGGGATCCGATATGCAATAGGAGAGTTCGGTGGATTCACCTTTTATGTCGGCAAGCAGCGATTTTATCCAGTAATGATTGCTGAGAAACAGATATGCTGGTTGAAAGCAACCGTGCGCGGTCCAGGCGGACATGGATCCTTGCCTGTTCGCGACGGGGCGATGGCAGAGCTTTCCAGGCTTCTTCAGCGATTGGATAGACGTCGTCTCCCTGTGCATGTCACGCCAGTCGCCCGCCTTATGATCAAGACAATAGCGTCGGAAAGTGGGGGTCTGGGGGGCTTGATCCTCAGTCAATTAACAAACCCGCTGCTGACTGATAGAGTGGTGGATATTCTGGGCGAACGCGGCCGTATCTTTGACTCAATCTTACACAATACAGTTAGTCCGACTATTCTGCAGGGAAGTACCAAAATCAACGTCATACCGAGCGAGGTAACGGTAGAGTTGGATGGACGTCTGCTTCCCGGCTATCTCCCAGATGATATGCTCGCAGAGCTAAATCGAATCGTTGGTGACGACATCGAGATTGAGGTGGTGCGCCACGATCCAGGTCCAGCTGAGCCAGATATGGGGTTGTTTGATTTATTGGCTGGTATTTTGCGTCAGGCTGATCCGGATGGCATACCGCTCCCGTTCTTGTTAAGTGGGGTCACCGATGCCCGTTTCTTCTCCCAATTAGGCATTCAGACCTACGGTTTTCTGCCAATGACATTACCAGAAGACTTCGATTTCTCGCAAACGATCCATGCCGCGGATGAACGTATTCCGGTTGAAGCGATCGATTTTGGTGCAAATGCAATCTACGAACTTCTGCAGCGTTTCGGAGGGTAGGAGTCAGATATCATGGGTCTTGGCATAAAATCAATTACCCCCTCGCTGCAGCGGATCAGAAAAGCGGACGATTTTCATAAAATCCCTGGCCGCTGATGTCTAATACTGCCCACCAAATGATCCACCCTTCCCGGGTGGATTTTTGTTTAACTTATCCACGCTGCCAATTATCCAACCTCTGGTCAAAGCCACAGTGCGATTCAATATATGATTTATAACTTGACAAAAATTGAATTACCTATTATTCTAGTGCTAGAATAATAGGTGGATAAAAATGACTAACGCAGAATTGGCTATCCTCAGCCTTGTTGCTGAGGTCCCCCGCCACGGATACGAGATTGAGCAGATCATCGAAGAACGAGGTATGCGCGAATGGACTGAAATCGGCTTCTCCTCAATTTACTATTTGCTCAAAAAGCTGGAGAAAGCTAGGCTGGTTAAGAGTAAGCTCATCCCCACCCAGGGACGAGGTTCGGCGCGGCGGGTTTATCAGATTACTGCTGAGGGGAGCGCTGCGCTTGGCGAAGCCACGCTGGAGGCTCTCTCCCAGCCGAAACAAAGCTACCCATCGATTTTGCTGGGGATCGCGAACCTGCCTCTCTTATCTCCGGAGCAAACCGAGGGCGCGCTGCGATCCTATCGCGAAGGGTTGATTCGAAGGGAGGAACAGATCACCGCGAAAGCTGAGTCCCAATGGCCTCTACCGGATCACGTCGAACTGCTTTTTGATTACAGCTTGATGACCCTCGAGGCTGAAAAGAATTGGATTGAAAAGGTTATTCGGAAAATGGAAGATGAACAATCAGAAAAAAATAGCTAAGAATCAGTCTGTTTGAAATTCTATTTGATAAGTGAGGAGAATATTAAATGTCTAAGGTTGATTTCAAAAAAACATTAAAGCAATTCTATATTCCCCCCAAAGAATTTGTGATGGTGGATGTACCTGAGATGCAATTTGTTATGGTCGATGGACACGGTGATCCCAACACAGCGCAGGAATATCAGGATGCAGTTGAGGCTCTCTACTCGGTGGCTTATAAAATGAAATTCATCAGCAAAAAGACTCTGGAAAAAGATTATACTGTTCCTCCGCTAGAGGGACTGTGGTGGGCGGAGGATATGGCGACATTCAGCAATCGCGAGAAATCAGAATGGGATTGGACGATGATGATCATGACTCCGGAATGGATAAGCGTTGAAATCTTCGACGAAGCTATCAAACAAGTACGAAAGGCGAAAGATCCCGCCTCGCTGGATAAGGTCCGGTTGGAACGTTATCATGAGGGACTCTCGGTGCAAATCATGCACATCGGTTCCTACGATGACGAGGGACCGGTTCTGGTCCAGATGCACAGCGATTTCATCCCCAAGAATGGATTTGTAGAGAATGGCAAGCATCACGAGATCTATCTCAGCGATCCGCGGCGCGTTGCGCCGGAGAAACTGAAGACTGTGCTGCGTCAACCAGTACGCAAAGTTTAGTTGTAAAATAAGGAATCACCCTGATTTTTGAGGGCGATTTTCGATTCAGATTAAACAAGCTTAAACTTTTTTGCTGCTCAACAAGCACAAGAAAAAGACTTAGAATTCCTGCCAGTATCCAACCGAACCAATCTCCCCAGCGGGTGAAGAGAGTGACTCCAGGAGAGGTGAATACCTGACCTACGACAACACCGCGCTAGTTATGTCGACCTCAAAAAAAATATGGTAATATCATGCTTGAATCAGAGATTGACTATGATGCTGATGTTTAATTAATGAGTATTTCTGGGGAGAGAAGGGAGATTATTATGAGGGAAAATGTCATCGAAACTCAGGATTTGACCGTATATTACGGAAAACATCGCGGTATCCTGAATGTAAATCTGACAATTGAAAAAGGTGAGGTGTTTGGATTCCTGGGTCCTAATGGAGCCGGGAAAACCACCACCCAGCGGGTGCTTCTGGATGTATTTCCACCCACTACAGGAAAAGCAACTGTATTTGGTCTGGATTGCCAGAAAGATGGCGTGGAAATTCGCCAGCACATAGGTTATCTGCCAGGTGAATTGGCTCTTTATTCCAACATGAAGGCCAGCGAGTTTTTCAAAATGTATGAATACTTGCGCGGTGAAAATGGCACCAAGGATTATTGGCAGGAGCTGGCGGACCGGCTTGATCTGGATACCAGCCGCAAGATCAGCCAATTTTCGCGTGGCAATAAACAAAAGGTTGGTGTTGTGGCGGCCTTCATGAGCAAAGCTGATTTACTGATCCTCGACGAGCCAACCGGCGGGCTGGACCCCCTGGTACAGCAAACCGTGCTGGAAATAGTCCGGGAAGTAAAAGGCGATGGTCGGACGATCTTCTTTTCCTCTCATATCCTTTCCGAGGTCCAGGCAGTTTGTGATCGGGTGGGGATCATTCGGGATGGGCAGCTGGTGGCAATCCAACGCGTAGAAGATATATTTGCCCAGCGCATGAACCGCATGACCTTGATATTTGAAGGCATGCCTCCTGCTGGAATATTCAAAATGGAGGGAGTGACAGAGCTGGAACGAGCTGATAAGAGCATCACCCTGGAAGTGAGAGAGAATCTCCCCGGGGTTTTATCCACCGCTGCTCAGCATAATGTGATGGATATTGAGACCCATAATATCAGCCTGGAGGAAATCTTCCTGACCTATTACAGCAAGGATAACGGAGGCAGTCATGTTTAGATTATTGGTGCAGGAGTTGAAATTCAGGCGCGGCGTCATGATCGGTTGGGGATTAGGCCTGTGTTTTTTCCCTCTTGTTTATATTGGCATTTATCCCTCTGTCGCTGATGAGATGTCTGCCTTCGCGGACCTGGAGATTTACCAGGCCATGGGCATGAGCATTGGTACCTTTGCCGATTGGGTTGGTTCCATTCTGATCGTCTTTTTACCCCTGGTTGCCGCCATCTATGCCATTTCTAATGGGACGGGTACCCTGGCCGGGGAGGAAGAGGACGGTCGCCTGGAAATGATGGTGACTCTGCCTTTGCCCCGCTGGCAGATCGTGACGGCCAAAGCTCTGGCGCTTGCCATCTCATCTGCTATCATCTATCTGATCGTTTCTGGGGTTTCCTGGATCGTATTCCTGGGCATTGAGAGTCAGATCGAAACGGTCCTGGTGGGAAAGGATATGTTTACTGCTGTGATGGCTGGCTGGCCTTTTGTCTTTGCCCTGGGTATGATTGCCATGTTTCTGGCCGCATTTTGTTCCAGCCGGAGATTTGCGTCGATGATTTCCGCTGCCCTCCTGGTGGTTAGTTATTTCGGAAGCAATCTGGCTGCCTCAACCAAAGTGCTGGAGCCATTTGAACCTTTCTTTTTATTCACCTATCTGGATGGGACCGGTAAAGCTGTTCTTGAAGGGCAGCAGACCAGTGATGTTCTGGTCTTGTTGGGTATTGGCCTGGTTGCCTATTTCCTGACCTTGATATTTTTCCAGATCCGAAAACTAACTGTAGGGGTCTGGCCCTGGCAGCAGGGAAGAGTGGAAGCTTAGAAGATCATTTCTGAATTCAGGGGAGAGGGGAACCGCAGTTCCCCTTCCCGGAAATCTCCAATACTGACCTCATTCGAAGAGAATCCTCCCAGAAAGGGTGGATTTTTGTTTTAACTTATCCTCGCTGCCTCTGCCCAAACTCGGGGTAAGAGCCCAAAGGATATTCGGTTTGACGGCATATCATCAGGGTCTTTTGTCATAATGAGTCGGGTATAATTACGCCATGAAACATCTACCCAAGCGAAAAATCTTTGCCCTGACTCTCTTTTTAATTGGACTTCTGTCCGCTCTTTGGTTTTTAATTCCCGGACCAACATTTGCCGGAGAAGCTGAATCCGGATATCTCATAACAGGGCGTTTGTTTGATACTCAGGGACAGCCCATCGTCGCTGCAGAAATCAGTGCCCACCTGCCTAATGAAGAAGAAGCAATCGCCGAGGCTGAAAGCCAGGAAGACGGTTCCTGGGTATTGATACTCAACCATATCCCTGAAGAAGTGTTTGTCCATATTCAGCGCTATCACTTTGTTGACCAGCTGATTGAGCTGGACTCGGCAGATTTGGCTAACTTAAAGGAATCAGGCATTTTGCGTGTTGAGGAATTATCTCTAGAACGAAAAGTAACCGCTGGGTTCTGGATTGCGACCGCTATTTTTATCATCGTGCTGCTGCTGATTGCTTTTGAAATTTTACACAGCACCACCGCCGCACTGCTGGGCGCCTCGGCTGTGCTTCTGATCTCGGCACTGGGGACCGCATTTGTCCCTTCCCTTTATATCCTTAATTTTGAACGCGCCCTGACTTATATCAACTGGGAAGTGATCTTTCTGGTGATGGCGATGATGATTGTGGTTGCCGTGATTGAAGAGACCGGTATTTTTCAATGGACAGCGTTCCAGGCTTATCGATTAAGCAGAGGCCGCAGTTGGGTATTGGTGCTGATTTTAATGGCGTTCACAGCGGTTGCCTCGGCTCTGCTCGACAATTTCACCACCATGCTCTTGATGACACCTATCAGTTTGCAGATTGGGCTGGCGCTCGGTATTAACCCCCTGGCATTAATCATCCCCGAAGTGCTTGCTTCGAATGTGGGGGGCATCTCGACCTTGATAGGAACACCGACAAATATCCTGATCGGGGCGTCTGCCAGGATTGGGTTCAACGATTTTCTGATTAACCAAACAATTGGGGTAGTGGTTGCGCTGATAGCGATGGGTGCTTACGTTATCTGGCATTACCGTAAGGAGTGGGCTAAAGTCAGCGGGGGGATCTCCGAGACGCTGTACGAGAAGCTAAAAGAGAATGGGCGCATCCGTGACCTAGATGCCCTCAAAAAATCGGGGATAGTGTTTGTATTAACTCTTTTTGGTTTTGTGCTCGGTGAGCGGATTCATGTGGTACCGGCTGTTCCAGCGATTATCGGGGCCACGGTTTTGCTAATTTGGCTCAAGCCCGACATCCATCAAATGATTAAGGCGGTTGATTGGACAACCCTGGTTTTCTTTATGACCTTATTCATGGTGGTTGGGGCTGTGCAGGAAGTCGGTTTGATGGCTCTCGCGGCTACAGGAATCAGTAAGATAGTTGGCGAAAATTTAGGGTTAGCTATTTTTGTGATTGTGATTGGGGTCGGCTCGCTCTCAACCGTGATCGCAAACATTCCGCTGGCAGCGTCGATGCTGCCGGTGGTTGATTTTTTGTCCGGCTCTATCCCGGGGGCCAGCAGCAAGGTTTTGTATTATGCGCTCTCGATGGGTGCTGCTATGGGCGGCAACGGGTTTCTTATTGGGGGCGAAGCGAACCTGGTCACGGCGGGCATCACTGCCCAGGCGGGTTCCCCGATTTCGTTCAAGGAATTTTTCAGGATCGGTTTACCAATAACCTATATTACACTGTTCATCGGCTATCTGTGGCTGATGATTCGTTTTGGAGCCTTCTGAGAGGACAATTATGAAAACTATTCTATACCCCACTCGCGGCGGTCAGACAAGTTACCAAAATCAGGATGCTGTGATTAAACTCGCCAGGGAATCGAATGCCAAGCTTATTTTCCTCCATGTGTGCAATGTGCAGTTTCTGGAAAAACTGGGTTATGTCAGCCACACGAGGATAGTCGAGGAGGAATTGGAAGAATTGGGCGAATTCCTGCTCACCATGGCCTGTGAACGCGCCGAGAAAGCTGGTTGGAAAGCCGAGGCAGTTGTTCGGCAAGGTGTTTTCCTGGAAGCTGTGAACGAAGTCATTCAAGAGCATCAGGTTGACACCTTGATTATCGGCGCACCCGGATCCACCCACGCGGTCACCACGAAGGATTTTCTGCAAAATTTGGTAGGGGAAATTAAGAAAACAAATCCAATCGAAGTGCTGGTTATTGAAGATGGCCATTTGATTGACCTCTAAGGGTCCGGGATAGTTTTTCAATAGCAGGATGAGCGTAAGTGAGTCCTTGAGTCCCGAAAGTCTGACTGGGAAACTTGGTGACGAGGAGACGGGGAGAAAAGAGGACTGAGGGAGAATGTTGAATGTGTCTTGGAGAAAATTAGAAAAGAGTTTCAGAAAAATGGGCTAGTGTTCAATGCCGCCCACTCGGGAAGATAATCCACCCAATTTGGGTGGATTATTGTTTATCTTTGAACTATCGTCCGGCTGCCAAATGAGGAAACTGCTTTTTTTATTGGGCTTAATTCTATACCCTATAACCGCGCTGCCAGGAAGGGAACCAGCATTTCTTCTTCAGATAAGCCGCCGTGGCGGCCGATCAGCGGATTTTCCTTGGAAGCCCACCACCAATAGGCATCGCCCCGCGGGGCAGCAATTAAATCCCCCAGCCGGTCGTAGATCCCGGGATGAGGTTCACCGGGTCCGAACAAGCCGGCTTTCACCGCTGCTTCGGGATCGATGAGAGCAAATTGATCCGGCCAGGCGGATTGGATATAGTCTTTAACCGCTTCTTTTTTGCCGGGACGGATGTGAAGATAGGCCAGCCTATTTTCTCCGGTGGGGGTCAAATGCAGCATCTCAGTGAACTCGGGATGTTGATAGAGGTTAAAATCCAGGTTTTCCTTATCTGTGGTTATCTGGCCGTGGTCCGCAGTCAGGATCACCAGAGTATCCTTCCTTAAAGTTGGCTCCAGTTCATTCAGGAAATACCGTTCAAAAACCTCGCTGAAAGTCAGCAGTTCTGCCTTGGCTCTTTCACTATCGGGGCCATGAAAGTGAGAAATTGAATCCAGATTACCCCAGTACACCCAGGCATATTTCCGGGCTTGAGTCCGGGTTTCAATCAACTCCCTGAGGCTGATACATAAATCTGATGCGGTTCCAATGGGATGGCGATCAGCATCTTTCATGAACATCCTGGAAAGACCGGAATCGATAATTGAATGATGTTGATAGGCGTGAACTTCAATCCCTCCTGCTGAAAAGTAATTGGTGATTGATCCCACTGGCAGAAACCCTTCCGGGTCAAAACCCGCCAGGGTCAAGTTTCCAGCACCGCCCCGGTAGGTGATAGGTTTGTGCTCGATCATATTGGCTGTTACACCGTATTCCTTGAGCCACATTTCATAACCCATTATTCCGTGTCTGGCTGGGGAACTATCTGTCCACAGAGAGGTGATCGCAGAACAGGTTGTGCTGGGCGAGATCGATGTAATCGGAGCCAGGATTCCCTCTTTCAGCAGGGAATGCCAGATCAAATCGCTCTCCTCAGCCATCCACTTCTGCAGGCGGTGAAAGGCGAGGGCGTCTACCAGGATCATAATCACGTTTTTGGTTTTCCCCCGGATGGGATCGAGCAGATCGGGCAGGAGTGGGGGTGAGGTAAAACCCTCAACGTCCAACAATTCCGCAGCGCTGGCAGGAATATTAAGGATAGACAGGCCGTCATACTGAGGGGAGATAAACTCGTCTCCCAGTGGAAGCACCTGGATCGGATTTTCCCTGATGCGTTTATAAATTTTCTTGGTGAGCTCAATCATAGTTCCTCATTGTATAATTTCCCTGAATTATAAACGCAGAATTGAAAATCATCCTCCAAGATTGATTCTTTTTTCAATTGAAAATCGAGTAATATTTTAAGTTTGCCTCCCATTTCTGTTATTATAATAAGCGTAGGTATACCGAGATTTCATAGACCATAATCATCTGCAGGAGATTGCGTTGATGAATCGCCCGGAAACACTTAAAGAAAGAATTATCCCGTCTATAACCCCCCGTAAGCTGCGATTCTTTAAAGAATCGCTCACTGGCTATTTGTTTGTAGCCCCAGCGCTGATCCTGATCTTTATGTTTGGCATATTTCCAGTTGGATTTGCACTTTATGTCAGTTTACATAAATGGCGAATTTTGCGGACCGATTTTGTCGGTCTTAACAATTATGTTCGGGCAATAGGGAATATCAGCTATGTTGCCGCCTTCTTTTTAGCGCTGGCCGCTTTACTCGGCGCAGTTTTGATTTTAAAGAGAGTAATCCAACAAGCCCAGGAAAATAATCAGCAGCCCTGGCTGTTATCCCTGCCGGCTGGTTTGTATACGCTGACTATCTATGCTTTCTTGCGCTACTTCTGGTTTCAACTTCCGGAATTCCTGGATATTGCTGGTAAATTACGGGGTATGGAAAAAACCCGGGAGTTATTTAGCCAACTTCTCCGGGGAGCTTTTTATGCACCTGAGGTGTATTCATCCTGGCGTTTCTTTACCCTAGCCCTGGCCGGCTCTATCGCAGCTGCCATAGCAGCGCTCATTTTTTATCGGAAACCGCTTAGATCTCAATTCCAGGCTCAGTTTACTCTGTTGTGGATAGCGCTGGGCTCGGGAATTGGATTGTTTTTATTTACCTACCAGCAGGTTTTTAATGCCTATCTGCTTGCCTTAGAGACCAATTCAGATCCCGGGATTTGGCCCCAGGTGATTGTTATATCTGCGGGAATAATTTTGCTGGGGCTGGGCTGGTTTGCCTGGAGCAGCGCTCCAAAAGCGGATCAAGCCTGGAAATTCTGGCTTCGTATCCTGGGAGCATTTATTTTCCTGGTTGGAGGTTGGATTCTGATAGGTGAAATCCCAGTGATTATGGCTTCCGGTGATAAAGAACTCTGGAATGGGCTTAAGGTCACAATTTTCTTTTCCGCAGGGACAGTACCGTTCCAGTTAACGCTATCCATGTTTCTGGCAATCTTGTTGTTCCAGAAACTTCGCGGTTCTGAATTTTTCCGGATGGTTTTTTTCCTTCCTTACGTAACCCCATTTATTGCCAGCGCAGCCATCTTCCGCCAGATTTTTGCCAATCGGGACACTTCGCCGATAAACCTGGTGATCAGAGCATTGGGTGGTGAAGGATTGGCCTGGATCCAGGAATCAAAAGGGGTAAATCTGATCATCGGGGAAATGATTGGGTTGGATCTGCCTGCCTGGGCGGCTGGTCCCAGCCTGGCTCTGGTTGTTGTCATTATCCACGCGATCTGGACTTATGTTGGGTATAACACAGTGATTTACCTGGCGGGATTGGGTAATATCCCTGCTGAGCTAAACGATGCTGCCGAGATTGATGGGGCTAACAAATGGGATGTGTTTCGTTTTATCACCTTCCCCCTGCTTTCTCCCACAACTTATTTCTTATCTTTGATCGCTATCATTGGCACCTTTAAAGCATTTGCGACCTTATGGATGTTCCGGGAAGGGCTTGCTCTGGGAACGACGGACACCGTCAGTGTGACGATCTTTTTAGAATTTTTTGAGAAGTTGAGATACGGCTATGCTTCTGCGATGGCGTTTGTTTTGTTTGCAATCATCCTGGGGCTGACAATTATCAACAATCGCTTCCAGGGTTCCAAGGTGTTTTTCTTGTAGGTGAAGGTGGTTTTTAGATGAAATTAAACCGTTCTCGTATCCTGACAATCCTGACCTACTCGCTCCTGATTCTGGGCGCGCTGCTTTCTCTGGTACCGTTCGTGTGGATGATTTCTACTTCGTTAAAGACAATAGGCGAGGCTTTGGGTGCTTCTTTTTTCCCCAGCGAATTGCATTTTGAAAACTATGTCGAAGCCTGGGACCGGGCCAATTTTTCACAATATTTCTTCAACAGTATCAAGATTACTGCAATATCTCTGGCAGGCAGTGTCAGCATCAGCATCCTGGCGGCCTATGGATTTGCCAGGATTAAATTTCCCGGCAGAGACCTCATCTTTGGCATTTTATTAAGTACAATGATGATTCCCGCCATGGTAACGATTATCCCTAATTTCCTGACAGTCACCTGGCTGGGCAGAATTGGACCCATTAAATGGATTAATAACTGGCCAGCGCTGACAGTGCCCTTTATGGGCAGCGTATTTAACATATTCCTGCTCAGGCAATTTTTTGCCCAGATCCCGGATGAGCTGTTTGATGCTGCCCGGATCGATGGTTCAGGTCACTTTCGTTTTTTACTCCAGGTTGTATTGCCCCTCTCAAAGGCACCCTTGATGGTGATCCTGGTACTTACATTTATCGGTTCCTGGAACTCGCTGGCCTGGCCGCTGCTGGTGACCAATACACCTGATTGGCGGCCTATTTCCGTGGGGATGATGAATTTTGTCACTGACGCGGGTCAGGAAATCCATTACATCATGGCCGGTGCTTTCATTACAATTATTCCCATATTAATTCTGTATTTCTTCACCCAGAAACAATTCACCGAGAGCATAGCCCGCAGCGGATTAAAAGGTTAATAAACCCTGATTGAGAAAAATGAGATAGTTATTTATAATAATGACTAAAGGAGGTGAGACCCACTTAACTAAATAACCAGCGTGTTTCGCCAGACAATAATATTTTATGAGGAGAGAAAAATGCCTAAAAAGTTTTTAACTATAATTTTAGCAACCCTGATTGTTCTATCGTTTGCTTTGACATCTTGCGGACCACCACCTGTGGATGTCAGCGGCGTGGTTATTCAATTCTGGCACGTGTATGGTGAGGGTGATCCCCGCAATGACGCTGTTCTTGCTTTTGTGGATGATTTTAACTCCACCAATGAATTTGGTATCACTGTGGAAGCGTTTTCTCAGGGAACACATAGCGATCTGGAAGATAAAATTAATGCTGGTATCCAGTCAGGTGACTTGCCCCATGTCACCCAGGCATATACCAGCGGATTAAAAAACTGGGACACAGTGGATCTTGTTGTTGACCTGAACCAGTTTGTTAACGATAAGACTCACGGTTTAACGGAAGATGAAATCGCTGATATTTATCCAGGAGTTTATGCATTAGGTGTGTCTTCGGATGGTGCTCGTTTAGGTTGGCCTCTCAGCCAATCCGCCAATGTGATGGTATACAACATCACCTGGGCGAAGGAACTTGGTTTTGATACTGCTCCTGCCACCCCCGAAGATTTGAAAACACAGCTCTGTGCAGCAGCGGAAGCGAATGAAACTGATGATAATCCTGACAATGACGGGACCGGCGGTATGGTTTGGTTCCCAAGTACTTCCAACTACCTGTCATTCCTGCATGCCTACGGCGGAACGGAACTGAATGCAGACGGGACTGCTTATGATTTCAATACCGACGCCGCCAAAGCGGCAGCACTGTATGTGAATGATCTGAAAGCCAGCGGATGCACCTTTGAGACCGAGAGTTATCCCAACCCCGAGCAGGCAAATCGCTTGGCATTGGTAACTTTGAGCTCAACTTCTGGATTGAAGTACTACGGGTACGCCTATGCAGATGGCTTATTCCCGGATGATGAGTGGGGCTTCTTGGCCTTCCCCGGACCAGATGGTGGACAGGGTGTGGATGCTTTCACCCAGACCATTGGTGTTTTTAAATCTACCCCGGAACAGGAGCTCGCTTCCTGGCTGTTCATCAAACACCTCACCTCTCCTGAGAATCAGGCCACCTGGGTTGAAGCCAGCGGTTACCTGCCGACTCAGTACTCCACTGAAGGTTTGCTGACCGATTACATTGCTGCAGTGCCGCAATTCCAATCCACTTTGGCTCTGGCAGCTCTGGGACAGGGCGAACCGGAGGCCTTCACAGCCTGGTACTCCGTCCGACGCGCTGTAGAGGATGCTGCAGCTATGCTTTATGCAGCTGAATCAGCAGCGGAAGTTGAAGCAATTCTGGCCGAACTGAACATCACAGCGGCAGAATTGATGGCTGAGATTGAGTAATTCTCACCTCAAGATTGAACCAAAAACACCTGCCGGGAAACCAGCAGGTGTTTTTTTTATAGGCGATGGGAGGATGCGGTATCCTTAAAGGATCCCGCATCCTGTTTTTGGTTACGATTCAGACGATACGGTTTCCTCGAAGGAAACCGTATCGTTATTTGTAATTACGGCAATATAAAGGTAGCAATCAGAGGATCATGGTCTGATTTACCCCAATAGCTGTCGTCAGTGGAAAAGGGCAGAGGGAAATCTGCATTGATGTGCAGGACTTTTACCTGGAAGAGCAGATCTTTCAATGCCTCATTGATCAGAATGTGATCAAGAACCTGGGAGATGCCCTGGTACACATAGGTGTATCTTTCTTCAGCTGGCAGGGTATCAAAAACGCTGCTGAGACCTCCTTCCTGCAGGGTTTCCAGCGGTAGTGATTTGTAATAGGAGTTTAAGTCACCAATAACTGCCAGATAGGCATCCGGGTCGCGATTAAGGATTTCTTGCGCAATTTGTGCGTTCCATTCAGCCTGGGCGTTCCTCCGAGGTTCAGTCGCCAATTCGCCCCCGCTCATACTTGTAAAGTGATTGTTTAAGATATAAAGAGGGGAAGTATCTTCTCCCCCTAGCTGAATTTTAACCAACAGGGGAGGACGGCTGGTGATATTGCCCGGAGATGGGTATTGAACCTGATCAAGGATATCCGCTTGGTCACCCCGGACCAGGTAGCCTACATCGATTCCCCGGCTGTCGGTGCCTTCAATCAGGACCGGCAGGTAATGATATTCTGACAGCAGGGAGTGGGAGGCGATATCTTCCAGAATTTCCAGGTTTTCCACTTCCTGAAAACCAATGATTGTCGGCAGGCCAGCCGCCAGAATGGTATTGGCAACTTTTGTGATATCCCGTTTGTATTCACTGACGCTGGGAAGCGGTGGGCTGCTGGGATGGGGAACGATAAAATCAAACAGGTTTTCCACATTCCAGGTCATGATGCTGAAATAACCCTCATTTAATGGTTCGAGGTTGGTGGCCGTTGGCGGCTTTGTGGTAACTGAAAAATCCGCAGTGGGTTCAATTTTATAGTTTCCAAAGGTGTAGGCAAGCGGTCCGATCAATCGAGAGACAGTATCCCCTACAGTCACCGCATTCGATATGGAATCCCGGCTCTCGTGGATGGTTGAACTGCCGTCATCGACATGGATCAGCAGGCCATGATCGCTGTCCCGCCAGGCACGGGTGAGGCCATGTTTTGAAAGTATTACAGCAAACTCTCCGTAGCTAGTAGTTGGTCCAACTGCTGCTGATGTTTCAGGAACAGACACCAGTGTTCCTTCCAAAGCTTCATAGTAAAGGGTACTTTCAAGGATATCCGCTGGCGGATCCAGCACAATAGGATCAGGGAGAGTTTTCCTGCCCTGGATTGTTATATCTGCTGGAGAATTGATTTCCAGTTGGGTTTGCTGAAACCCTTCCCTGACCCTTCCGGTGACTGAGATGAAGTCTCCCTCCGCTACCTGGGGCATTACCAACCCGCTGTTGACGAATAATCCCGCTGAAGTTAAGGGATCATCATCAGTTTCAATTTCCTGGATCCAGAAACCCTCTAGTTCGGGGAATACTCCGGTTACCACACCCTCCGTCTGCAGTCTGGATAGGACATAGGGAGATCGGGATTCCGTTCCCTGGATAGCCCAGACAGGCACTGAATTACCAATAAAGGTATAAGTTAGTAAACCGCCAGAAGGTTCTGCCCAATTTTCAGACCAGACAGCATAATCAGAGAACTCCACAAACTCGGGATTACCCGTCACTTTTGCTTCAAATTGCACGGAATAACTTTCCCCGCCTCCCGCCAGTTCTGGTACTACCCAGGTGATGGCCTTATCAAGGATTTCCCCATCATTATCAATGTTCAGAATCTCGATTCCCGGATCAAGACCAGCGGATATTTCCAGGTCTCTGTCTGTTTCCAGTGCGTGATTTGTAACCGTATAAGTGACAGTGAATATTTCCTCCTGCCTGGCAGTAGTAGGGGGGTGAGCCTGAATATACAGTCCGGGAGGGAAGACCCGGGCGAGGTCGCTTTGTAAGCGGGGATACAAGCGAAGATTGCCATCAAAGAGCTCCATGATGCCAGTAACCCGATAGTAGTGGTCCGCTTCAATATCCTCGATACTGATACCAGTTTCTTTATCAAGGTAAAGGTTAATCAGCTGTCCTTTTTCATCAAACAGGTCAATTTCAAAACTGTAGGAAAATTCTTCAATCCGGGCAACCCGCCCCTCAACTTCCACCAGCTTTCCGGGAATAGTTGCCGCGTTGGTATAGATATCTTCGATATCTAGCGGTTCCGCTGGCCATTTTGATCCCTCAACGGCTGCTGACAAAATTTCCACATAATCTTCTGAGGCTGGGATCAACTCCAGGGAGTCCCTATAGAGTTCAATTTTTCCTCTGACCCGGACCTTGGCACCAATCGGCACAACCAACGAGGCGCCCGCTCCGGATACGTAAACCTGGATGCCGCCGGTTTCATCTTCAAGATAAAATTTCGCTCCGCTTCCTGCATAAAATCCGCCGACATACATAGTGCTTATTCCTTCAACCACTACCTCTTTATCAATTAATTCCCGGGCGGTGGCGACAGGAATTGCACCGCCGCCGATCTCTGCATAAACAGGGCCGTTAAAAGCCGGCAGAGGCCAATTTTCAGCTTCCAGATAGGAGTTGGGCAGGGAGATATCTGAAAAAGTAAAAGCTGCTTGAAGGGGGAGTGAAATCGAAAGAGCATCTCCCTCTTGCAGATCAGGAATCTGCCATTCGAGCTGGTTTCCCTGTTTGGTAATTGAGGAAATTTCCTCCTGCAGGGTGATATGCTCCGGCAGAGATATGGTTACCAGGATGTTCTTAATCTCAATCCCAGTATTATTGTGGACGCTGAGTTTGGCTGAAAACTCGCTGCCTGGGTT
>JBARSJ010000285.1:0-4170 GCA_049644685.1 Anaerolineales bacterium | reverse complement strand
GGATATAGTTATTCTCCTTTTCCAATCTAATCCGGAATATTTTTAGTGATATTCAAAACCAAAACCCTCGGATAGATATACGTCCGGGGGTTTTGATATTTTGAGCTGAATGTATTTAGATAGTTTTTAGGAAGTCATTATTTAGTAGAATCTGATTGAACCGGATCCCTGGTCAATTTCCATCTCTATGGTGTAAGCTGCCGAGCTGTAATTTTTGGTCTCCCAAATACCATCACCATCGCGTTCGCCGCTGACCAGTTCGAAACGGCCCCCGGGGTTGAAAGAACCGCTGCCCGAGTCTAGCTTTACCCGGATACCGGTATCTTCAGCAATGGTAATCCGAAGGCTGCCTGAACCACTATCGATTTTCACTGGATATGATTGTCCTTCCGGCAGGGTCAGGTTAATTGAACCGGATCCGCTGTCAAGAAAGAACTCTTCCAGGGTAAGACCGCTGAGGTCAAAATCACAGCTTCCTGATCCTGTATCCAGGGTGAGGTCAAGAGGAATATCTGGAGTTAGGGAGATATCCCATTTTGCATCAGGATTGGTTTGGAATGGGATTATTCCCCAATTTTCAATTAACCTGGTATCCAGAAGGATATCTGCTTCGGATCCCCGGGATTGAACATCAAAGATCAAATCTCCCTGATAAGTGAGGTCGCCTTCAATCAGATTCCCCGATTTGCTCAGCGCACCCAGGGTTCCCGGCTGGCTGGTCCAATCGATCAGGATGGAAGCAGATTCGTAGTCCTCCAGCGCTAGTTCAACATGGTCGGTTTGCCAGGGGGTTTCTTTAACATAATCGGCTAAAAAGGGCAGTTGTTCAGCGAAAAATACGGCACTTGCAGCAGCTCCAATCAAAGCCAGGATAAGAAAAGCGCTGATCACAGAACCGGTGGCGGATCGCTGGCCAATTAAAATGTCAATGCCAACGGCAACTAAAATTAAAGGCCAGAAGCGCCAGAGAAGATTCCAGGTAGTCCAGGGCACTATGTCCAGGTTGGATAAGAGCAGCAGCACCCCGATTGAAATCAGGATGATGGGCCAGAAGTAGGATCGGGAACGTCTCCGTTGTACAGGTTGTGAATTGGGCAGGTTATTTTCTTCCATTTATCTCTCCTTGTGATGAAATTTAATTCTAATTATTGCACTGTTAATTATATACGGATTTATTGTGATCAGGTTGCAAAAATGTGAGTCATTCGCAGAATAATCCTCAGAAGGGAAAAACCCTGTGGAGGGAATCCGCAGGGTTTTTTTCTAATTCCGTAAAAACAAATAGAAAGTAGTTATTGATTTAAGGTGTGGCGCCAATCGCTGCGGTTGCATCGACCAACCCTGCTCCGGTTGCATCAGCACCCCAAATAATAGTTTCCCATCCGTAAGGAGAAAAGATAAGTCTACTACCTGGTGCTAAGTAAGTTGCACTGGATTCCAACAAGGATTCAGCTTGAAGAGCCGTGAGTGCTGAGTTCTTTTGTGCCATCAGAGCCACAATCCCTGCCACGTGCGGGCTGGCCATGGAAGTGCCGCCAAGGTAATAGTAGCTGATTTGACCCATCTGGAGCTGATAGGGACCAACGACCCATGAGCCAGGGGCAGTGACATCCAGATCCTGTCCGGGTAATTCCCTGCTGGAAAAATCAGAGATATAAAAATCTCCCGGATTTGTTGGATCAGGAACATCACCAGTCCACCATCCACCTGAAAGCCATTCTCCTGCCCAACCCGAAGATGCCACAGATATCACCGGTTCGTAGGCCCCGGGATAACCCATACCATCCAGCCCCTCATTTCCTGCGGAAGCAACAATGATTACACCCTGTTCGATGGCATAATCAATGGCTGCTTCTTCAAGGATGTCTAATACCGGTCCACCCAGGCTCATGTTGATCACAACGGGGCAATCTGCTAGAGGTCCTGCTTTTAAATCACCTATATAGGTAATGCCCGCGGCTACAACGGATGACCAGCCAGAACCGTTCTGGTTGAGGACTTTGACCGGGATCACTGTGGCATTTGGAGCAACGCCATTAATAGGATCGCCATAGAAGTTATACCCGAGGATGGTGCTGGTAACGTGGGTGCCGTGGGAGTTGGTGTCTTTTTCCCATTTGTTGGGTTGTTCAGATACATTGCCCACCTCATTGCCCCCACCACCGAAGGATTTGGCATATTCTACCGCTATGCGTTCTTCAGGGAAGTACTGGCGCCAGGTGCCAAGTAAACCGGTATCGAGAACAGCTACGTAAACGCCTGTTCCATCGAATTCAACCTCGCGATTATCCCATCCCCAATCGGTGACATTTATTGCATCGAGATTCCAGGTGCTTAATCCATCGGCAAAATCAGTCACTGCTACTGTATCCACAGGACTTCCTTTGCGCTCCGCATCTGGGTTGGCAGTGTCAACGTATGCTAAATCCTGGATGTCAGCTAGCTGGCTCTGCTTAATTTTCATGGTCAGGGCATCAATTTGGATAATCTTGCCCATAACTTTTCCATAGGCCCCAAGTTCGGCCAAAATTTCATCCGTGATCTCTGTGTTTAAGAGAACGTTAATATGGATGACCTTGTCGTCTTTTGCCGCCAGAGCGGGATTCAGTGACCCCAGCAGAAGTACTGAGACTATCATTAGAATAAATAGATGCTTGAATTTCATGGTAAAAATCTCCTTCTTGATTTCATTGGATTTTGAATATTCGGAAATGTTGAGATGCACCTCCTTCTTCTTTTTATTTGCTAGTTTCCCCTAAGCTATTTGAAGAAAGTTGTCTTGCTGGACCTAACAATTCTGTAAGGTGTAGTAATATCATACTTCATAACCCGATTATTTACCCTTAAAATTTTAATCAATTCAGTTGAGGTTTTCTGTTCGCTCTTCCTGCCATGATTTGTTGAAAATAAACGATTCCTGGATTGAATAATATTGTATTGTGTTAAACTTAGCTGAGTTGATCTCTGCCTATTTCTATTTCTGAAATAACACAAGTGGTTGCCGTGGAATCAAAAGCTGGCGAAAAAAATCATTAGATAACCAATAGACCTCCGAGGTCGATCCGACCTCGGAGGTCTTAATATTACTGACATTAAATGCTTTGTTATTAAGGGACCCATTCCCCAAAAAGAGTATATTGGATTGGAATATTAAGTGAATTAAAGGATCCTGCTATGGCTGAACCACTTCAGACTATCCCGAACGGTTTCTTCCAGGAAACGGGATTGCAGGTTTAACTCGCTTTCTGCCTTGTTCGTGTTGTACCCCTGCCAGTGTCTGTAAGCCCTGAGGTGAAATGGGGCGTAGGGTATAAAGGGCAGGAAGTCGGCCAAACGGATGTAAAGATTAAGCACCCAGGTAGGGAGGGTGAAGCCAGGTGGTTTGGTGCCAGCTATGTCTGCAATGATAGCAGCTGCTTCAGAGACAGAATAATTCGCTCCTCCCAGAATATATCGCTCACCTGTTTTGCCGATCCGGGCTGCATTGATATGAGCAGCAGCTGCATCCCGAACATCGATGATGTTTATTGTGCCGGGGGGAATCACCCTGGCTTTTCCCTCGGCGATCATAAGTAAAATCTCACCGGTGCTGATATGGACATCTCCCGGACCGAAAACGGTTGTTGGATTGAGCACCACAATGTCATAACCGACCCTGGCTGCTTCAAGAGCAATGTTTTCCATGGCACACTTTGCTTCGTAGTACCCATTATCGGGAAGAGTGCCAGGTCTGTAGAAGTCTCGTTCATCTGCCAATCGGGTTTCGTTTTTAGGAGGAAGCCCGATGGTGGACATGGTGCTGGTGTAGATTAACCGTTTTACACCGGCTTCTCTGGTCGCCCGGACCACATTTTTCATTTGTTCAGCCGCAAAATTAATTTGCTGGGGGATATTTCGGGGATCATAGTCAGTGGGATAATAGCCTGCTGCATGAAAGACATAGTCCATACCGGACATAGCCGCCTTGAGGGAAGAAAAGTCATCAAGATCACCTTCTATCCAGCTGATATCCTGATTTTGGAGATGGCCTGCTGTTGATGAATTTCTTCGGAAGCCGTAGACTTTCCAACCGACACCCTGTGCTTTTTTTGCGATATGGCCCCCTATGAATCCAGCAGCACCCAGCACAAGGACATTAATCATGACTCAGGTTCCTTTTTTCCGCTTGTA
>JBARSJ010000284.1:0-1992 GCA_049644685.1 Anaerolineales bacterium | reverse complement strand
TTCTAATCGTGTCAAAATTTGATCTGGATTACTCGTCGGGAAAGGAACAATAGCCAAAAAGGAGATCGCATTTGGGTTTCGTCACAATTAGAACAAGATCGTGGATATACAGCAGTCTTCAAGCGGTGGAAGTTTACATGTCACCAAACTCTTCATTTCAGTGTGGTATGAAGAAGTAGCCTAGCCAGTCGTTCCACCGACTGCATAAAACTTTGTGCAATCTATTATTTGATAACGACAGCAGATGAATTCCACATCGTCTGGATCCACAGCCAACGGTAATGACAGCAAATCCGTGGCCGGATTGCGTCGTGTAAACCCCAGTTATTCCATGATTTCCAAGGCATGATAGACGGCCTTGGCGATCTGAATGTCTTGAACTGCCACGCCGGTCAGGTCTGCGATGGTAATCTGTTCTTCGGAGATCCTACGGAGTTCTGGGCGAACGATCACGTCCCCAAGTTCCACGATCCGCTCTTTCTCAATCACACCGGCCTTCAGGGCCTGATGGATCTCGCCCCGCAAAAGACACTGGCTGATGCTGTCGGCGACGACGATATCGGCTTCTTGGAGAATTTTCGGATCCAACTCATGCTTCTCCGGAGTGTCGGATCCCATAGCTGTAATATGCGTTCCTTTGCGGACCTTATCGGCGGACAACAAAGGGGATTTCGAGGGTGTTGCCGTTACGATAAGATTGCAGTGGGCGGCAATATCATCGGCACTCAAGGTCGTTTGGACGTGGTATCCCAAAGGTTCCATATCCTTTTTATAGTCATCCAGTTCGTCCTGATGCATGCCCCATACCATGACTTCCTTGCAGTCGATGACAGATGCTAAGTATTCGACCTGCATCCGGCCTTGGGTGCCTGCGCCAAAAACACCTATACATTCGATTTTTTTCGGAGCCAGGTATTTGGCGCTCACGGCACCTGCGGCTGCGGTACGAACATTCGTGAGATGACACTCGTCCAGAAGAGCGCAGGCCAACTCGCCTGTTCCCTTTTTAAAAAGCAGTATGAGTCCATCACTGGTATACCGGCTTGAAGAGGGACTCTCGAAGAATCCGGAAGCGATTTTGATGGCATAATAATCATCATCTAAGAGATAGCCGTATTTTATGTGGACATCTCCAGGAGGCTCTTTGAATACCATCTCCCCAACTGGAGGAATCACCGCCTTGCCTTGGGAATAAGCGACAAATCCTTCTTCGATCTCTTGGATGGGGTGGAGTGACTTCAATACTTCCTTGATTCGGGCGAGATCATAAATCTTGCTCACTTTTTCCTCCTTTCCCGGTTTCCAACAATTATAGAAACAATGGCAGATGTTTACAAATGGTAAGCCTATCTTAATCCAGTGGTTTGAAGATTTTGGTTGATTTGTTTCGCTTTTCTAGTCTTTGACTTAATCGTTTATTATGTGATACTCGTATTGCCAAAATGTCAGTGGATGGAAAATCGTGAAGGATAAGGAGCACGCCCAAAGTTGAATCCTTATGAATGATAATATTTCAAGACGTGATTTTTTGGAACGGAGCGTTTATGCCGGAGCTGCACTGTCTTTGGCTGTGTCCGGGTGCACAATGGGGAGGCGAAACGGCAAGGCAGGCAAGCCGAATATTGTCTTTGTGCTCACTGATCAATGGCGGGCTCAGGCCACCGGGTATGGCGGCGATCCCAATGTGAAGACGCCCAATCTGGATGCTTTGGCCTCCCGGAGCATCAGCTTTGAGAACGCGGTCTCGGTCTGCCCGGTCTGCACGCCCCATCGCGCTTCGCTGATGACAGGCCGATATCCGCTAAGCACAGGAATGTTCATGAACGATCTCTATTTGCCAGGCGACGAGCTGTGCATGGGCGAGATCTTCGAAAAAGCCGGCTATGAAACGGCGTATATCGGGAAATGGCATCTTGACGGACATGGCCGTGATGTTTTTATCCCCAAGAATCGCCGACAGGGTTTTGACTACTGGAAGGTGCTGGAATGTAC
>JBARSJ010000283.1:0-1807 GCA_049644685.1 Anaerolineales bacterium | reverse complement strand
CGGGCATTCGGAATCAGTGTCTTCATCGCAAAGGATTTGATTAGCTAAACTAAGAATTGACCCACGATTTCCAGGAAACTTCTGGTATCAATCGGTTTAGGTATGTAACCTGCGCACCCGGCATCCTTTGCTTTCTCCTCATCTCCCTGCATCGCATAAGAGGTCAGGGCTACAACAGTGATGTCCTTCACCGCCGGGTCATTCTTGATCTCACGAGTGGCAGTCAATCCGTCCATACCGGGCAACTGAATATCCATCAATATGAGATCCGGGTGATGCTCTTGGGCCAACTTGATGCCGTTTTCGGCATCAGACGCTTCGAGCACGCGGTACTTCCCAAGTTGAAGCAGACTTCTGGCCAGCTTCATATTCATTTCATTGTCTTCAATCACCAAAACTGTCTCATTTGCCATGATGCTTCTCCACTTTCGATAAATAGTTAAATCGCTGATTCGTCAAATAGGTTACTGTTTACCTTATGAAATCACATAAAACTCAGTTGTTTAAGCTGAGGCAATTGAGCCTTACGGTATCCAGTGCCTCAGCTGCATTTAGATTGGGAGTGTAAAAGAAAAGATGGCTCCTTTGCCTTCTCCGTCACTCTCCACCCAGATCCTGCCACCATGCAGTTCAACAAGCTGTTTTGTGAGAGACAGGCCTAACCCTGTCCCCTGATACTTTCGGCTCGACGATCCATCAACCTGTTCAAAGGGATTGAATATCCGATCCAGGTCTTCGTGTGCTATGCCTATACCGGAGTCAGCTACCGAAATTTCAACGAAATTTCTGTGAGTCATTGGTGATTTGTCATTTGTCATTTGGGGACTTACTTCGCGTCCATCCTGCGTCGTCAAAGGACCATTTACCATCGACAAATGACATGCAGCGAGATTAATCGAACCGCCCTCCGGGGTGAATTTCACTGCATTGGATAGAAGATTATACATAATCTGCTTGAGCTTGCGTTCATCAGCCGTTGTGGTCTCTGGAATGCCATCAATATAGGTTGACAGTCGTATGCCATGCTTCATGGCTTTTTCTCTGATCATGATCAAGCTGTTTTCCAGAATCATCTTAAGGTTGACATCTGTTGGTTCAAGCTCCAGCTTTCCAGCCTCCACCTTGGATAGATCCAGGATGTCGTTGATCAAAGAGTGCAGATGCCCGCTGCTGTGGTGTACATCGTTTAGGTACTCCTCCTGCACCTCGTTCAAATCCCCGAAGTTCTTATCCAGCAATAGCTCTGTAAAACCGATGATATGATTCAAAGGTGTCCTGAGCTCATGGCTCATGTTGGCCAAAAATTCGCTCTTGGCCCGGTTGGCGGATTCCGCAGTTTCTTTGGCCCGCAATAATTCTGTCTGTGCCTGCTTTCGCTCTTTGATTTCCTGTAATAACTGTTCGTTGCTTTTTCTCAGCTCAGTGGTTCGTTCCTGAACTCGCTTTTCTAACTCGTCGTGAGCCTTCTGAAGTTCATCCTCCGCCCGCTTGCGCTCGATTACCTCTTTAGCCAGAAGATCGCGGGAGGTAGTTGTACTTCTTAAAGTTTCACTCATTTGATTAAAGGAACGGGCCAAATTTCCTATCTCATCCAGGCTCGTTATTTCGATTCCGTGATCAAGATTCCCATTTGCAATCTCTTTCGTCCCTTCCACAAGCTGTTTTATAGGCCTGGTCATCCTTTTAGCAAACCAGAAAGAAACTAACACACCTAAAAAAAAGATAATGCTCCCCCATAGTATGTTTGCTTTGAGAATATGCTCCTTTGCTTCTTTAATCTGTTTCAGGGAGAGCGCCATTGTGAGTG
>JBARSJ010000282.1:0-2669 GCA_049644685.1 Anaerolineales bacterium | reverse complement strand
GCCCTAGTCCTGGAAGAAATCAAATCCATGATCAAACCAGGCATCACTACCAAGGAACTGGATACAGCAGCGGAAACCATAATCCGGGATCATGGCGGCATACCAACGTTTAAGGGATACCCCGGGCCATATCCATACCCTGCGACATTAACCATCAGCATCAATGAGGAATTGGTCCATGGGATTCCGAGCGGCCGAGTGCTAGTGGAAGGGGATATCGTTTCTGTGGATTGCGGAACAACCTTGGATGGGTATATCGGAGATTCCGCTTTTACGCACGGTGTGGGAGAGATCGGTAAGGAAAAAAGACAGTTAATCCAAGTTACCGAGGAATCTCTTTATATAGGGATTGAACACATGCGACCCGGAAAGCACATTGGTGATGTTTCCGCAGCGATCCAGGATCATGTAGAGAGTCATGGCTATCATGTTCCTCGTAAGTATACCGGTCATGGAGTAGGGCGGAAGATGCATGAACCTCCCCAGGTGCCCAATTTCGGAGTTCCTGGACAGGGACTGCTTCTCCAGGAAGGAATGACGATCGCAATAGAGCCAATGGTGCTGGTAGGAACACCGAAAACCAAGGTGCTTTCAGACAAGTGGACAGTAATCTCGGCAGATCATTCGCTGACTGCTCATTATGAACATACTGTTGCGGTGACTGCCAACAGTCCGTTGATATTAACCAGAGTCTAGGAAAACAAAAACTGGAGTTCCCTAGACTGGACTTAATCGATAAGATATAATAATACTTTTGCTGGAAAGCTGTATGAAACAAAGAAGGATAAATAAGGAAGGGTAATCATGAAAGTGTCTTCTTCTGTAAAGAAACGCTGCGAAAAATGTAAAATAGTGCGACGTAAAGGAAGAGTTTACGTTATTTGTGAAAATCCGAAGCATAAACAGAGGCAAGGATAAAAAAGTATGGCTCGTATTCAAGGTGTTGACTTACCCCGTGATAAGCGTGTTGAAGTTGCTCTAACCTATATCTATGGCATCGGTTTAACTCGTTCGAAGGAAACGCTGGCTGCAATTGGTGTGAATCCTGAGACAAGGGTGCAGGAATTAACCGATTCCCAGATAACCGGATTAAGGGAATACATCAACAAAAACTTTAAAACCGAGGGTGATCTGCGGCGTGAAGTGCAGATGAATATTAAACGTTTGGTGGAAATCGGCTGTTACCGCGGTATCAGGCATAAAAGAGGACTGCCAGTACACGGACAGCGGACGCGGACGAATGCCCGCACCCGTAAGGGTGCGAAGAAAACGGTTGCAGGACGTGGACGTCGTCGAGGTATGACGAAGACTTAAACAATCAATAGTTTCCCTTACATACAGGAAACTGGAAGGATTGATAGGAGATCTGCTGGCTGGTTTGAATTTCAATTTGCGGGAGCCTTTCCTCCCTGCAGTTATGAAAATGAACAGTTGGCTGAAACGAAAATCAACCTAGGATAATAGAAGAGGTACTATGGCTGAAAAATCATCCCGCCCGAAAGGCGGTCGGAGAAAAAAGCGTTCCCTAGCTTCAGGGCAGATACATGTCCGGGCAACATTTAACAATACGATTATTACTGTTACCGATCATCAGGGAAACACAGTTTGTTGGAGCAGCCCGGGTGCAGTTGGGTTGAAAGGCTCCCGCCGGAGTACGGCTTTTGCCGCCCGGTTAGCAGCTGAGGATGCCGTCAAGAAAGCTATGGGTATGGGTATCCGTGAGGCAGACGCCTTCGTAAATGGACCTGGACCGGGACGGGAAGCTTCCATACGGGCAATTGAGGCAATGGGATTGAAATTGAACTCAATTACCGATGTGACATCTATTCCCCACAATGGTTGCCGGCCTCCCAAGAAGCGCCGGGTGTAATTGAATTTTCCGGAAGATAAATTCCGCTGGAAATAAAAGAGATTAGAGTAAATATTTGAAGTTGCGAAATACAGCAAAGAGGAAGTAGTTATGTCAAGATATCGTGAGGCAAAGTGTAAAATTTGCCGTCGAGAAGGTGAAAAATTGTTCCTGAAAGGAGAGCGCTGCTTTACTGCGAAATGTGCTTTTGAGCGGCGGAGTTACCCCCCCGGACAGCATGGAAAAGGCGCACAGTACCGCCGCAATCGTGAGTCAGATTTCTCGCGCCAATTGCGCGCAAAGCAGAAAGCCCGGCGGATTTATGATATATCCGAGCGTCAGTTCAGACGCTATTATGCAACTGCACAGCAGCGCCGCGGATTAACCGGTTTAAACCTGCTCCAGATATTGGAATCTCGTCTGGACAATGTGGTTTATCGACTGGGATACGCTGCGAGCCGTGCTCAGGCCCGGATGCTGGTTACTCATGGACATTTTAATGTCAATAACCGGCGAACGGATGTGCCGTCAGTCATCGTAGCAACCACTGACGACATCAGCGTTCGGGAAGGATCCATGAAACGGACTTTCTTTAAAAACCTGAACAAAGACGCCGAGAATAGAACTCCGGTTGAATGGGTAAAAAGGGATTTGAAGACTTTGTCCGGTAGTGTAGTTCGTTTACCTGAGCGATCAGAGATTGATGGAAATCTTAATGAACAATTGATCGTTGAGTACTATTCTCGGTAATTGTGAAAGGCCATCAAAAAATTGATACGATTTGGGAGAGGTGAGCCGTGCTAGGAATGAACAATATGGT
>JBARSJ010000281.1:0-1505 GCA_049644685.1 Anaerolineales bacterium | reverse complement strand
ATTCTATGTCACCCAATGATCATCCGTATGATGCCTATTTCGAGTATGTTGGCAACCTCCACATCCATTCTCGTTATTCCGATGGGGCAGGGACTGTTCCTGAGATCACCCGCTCAGCTAAGCAGGTAGGCCTTGATTTCATTATCCTTAATGATCATAGCTATATGACCGATTCCCTTCATCTACAAGATGAAGGTTTTTATGATGGCCTTCTGGTTCTTTTGGGCCTGGAGATAGGAGGCAGGTATCATCACTATCTGGCCTATGACATAAAGGAAATGATTAGTGATCGCTCCTTGGGGCCTCAGGAGGTTATTGATCGGGTGAACGCGCAGGGCGGATTTGGTTTTTTGGCACACCCCTTTGAAAAAGGTATGCCATTTAGTGAAAAATCTTTAGCCTATACCTGGAATGATCTTTCTGTCAAAGGTTATACGGGCGTCTGCATCTGGAACTTCTCTTCTCGCTGGAAAGAGCGCATAAAAAGCCTGTTTCACGGGCTGTTTTTTATCCTTTTTAAATCTCAGTTCCTGAAAGCGCCCAGCCGAAAAACCCTTTCGTTCTGGGACAAGTTGTGCCAGCAAAAAAAAACAGCAGGAATCGGTGGTTCGGATGCCCACGGATCTTTATTTAAGTGGCATGGGATCCGGCTGAAACCCCTTTCCTATGAGTACCTGTTGAATTCCATTAATGTCCATATTCTGTTGAATAAGCCCCTTTCTGAGGATTTTGCAGAGGCAAAGGCAGCAATATATGAGGCATTGAGACAGGGACGGGCATTTATTGTTCATGAAAATCTGGCGCTGGCCAAAGGTTTCAAGTACTATTATGTTTCAGATGAGGGATGGCACTTGACTATGGGCGAAGAAAGGCCATTCCAGACTGGCACCCTGTTCATTAAGATACCCAAAGAAGGTGAGATCAGACTTATCAGAGATGGGACTGTTGAGAAACGCTGGCGTGGGAACCAGGTGTCTTTCAGGGTAGAACAAAAAGGCGTCTATCGTGTGGAGGTCTACCATCATCTCTTTGTTTTTGGCTGGAGACCCTGGATTTTTTCAAACCCGATATATCTACGATAACTCGTAACCGTTCACGGGTTCAGAGGTTCAAGGTTCGGGGTTAGTGAAGGTTAACAAAAGAAAATCAACCCTGAACCTCTCGTATGTGACTCGGCAAGGCCAGCGTCACTTTTTTGATCAAACTGGCAACTTCGGTGGCCAGAGGCGGCGCTGAACCCTGAAACTTTGAACGCCTACGTGTATGATCATGCGGGACCCACCCGCGCTGCCATTCGAGGTTTCATTCCCGACTGGAGCGGGACTGGCCTACGAGCAAGGTCAACGAACGAAAGGTAACCCTGAACGATGAACTCTGAACCTTTCAACTCTTACGATAACTCAAACACTGCAGCAATCCCAAGCCCGCCCCCACCACAAATAGTTTCCAATCCATATGCGGAACCGCGCCTTTTCATCTCATGGAGTAAAGTCACCAATCTCATG
>JBARSJ010000280.1:0-2423 GCA_049644685.1 Anaerolineales bacterium | reverse complement strand
TACCCATACTCATGAACCTGACTGTGCTGTAATAGAAGCCCTTAAGAATAAACGCATCCATGTAGATCGCTACCGGTCCTATTTGCGGATGAGAGAAGTTGAAGAAGATAAAATTCCATGGTTTTAAAGAGCAGATATTTCCTGGTAGTCATTTTTATATCTTTAATCCTGCTGTCTGCTTGCAAGGCAGAAGAAATCCAGGTTCTTGAGATTCCGCAATCCAGTGGAGAAGACGACCTCCCTGAGTTGGTACCGTCTCCTGTTCCAGAAAGAACACTGTCTATTTGCCTTGGTGATGAACCGGAGTCGCTCTTTCTCTATGGCGATCAATCATCTTCCGCGGTCATCATCCGCCAGGCAATCTATGATAGTCCCGTAGATGAGGTAGATTTTCAGTATTCTTCATCCTTGCTGGAGGAAATCCCCTCCCAATTAAATGGGTTGGTTGCCGTAGTTCAAGTGGAAGTTTTCCCTGGGGAAAAGATCGTTGATTCAAAGGGGAATATAAGTTTATTGGCGAGCGGCGTTGAATACCGTCCAGCTGATTGTTCGGCGCCAGACTGTTTGGAAACCTATCAGAATCAATCCCCGGTTATTCTTGATCAGGTAGAGATAAGGTTCCCGATAAAATCAGGGATAAACTGGGCTGATGGAGATCGACTGACAGCAGTTGATTCCGAGTTTTCATTTTGGACAGCAAAGGAATTATATGGATCCCGGGGACCCCGAAGTATCCGCTATACTGCCAGTTACGAGGCAGTGGATGCAAAGACGATTCTCTGGAAAGGCGTGCCGGGGTTCCTGGGTATTTATTCCTATCCGGAATATTTTTTCGCCCCTCTTCCCCAGCATCTCCTGGCAAACCTGACAATGGAAGAGATGTTAACTTCGGAAGTTACAACTCGACAACCGCTGAGCTGGGGCCCGTACCGGATCACTGATTGGGTTCTTGGAGATCACCTAACCCTGTTGAAAAATGAAAATTATCATTTAAATTCTGCTGGGCTGCCTGTCTATGACGCCCTGGTTTTCCGGTTTGTGGAGGGCGGAGAGGAAGCGTTGGCGGCTTATTTTTCCGGGGAATGTGAGATTATTGCCAATGAACCCGGTCTCTTTGATTTCCTGCCAGAATTATTAGCCCGAGAACAGACGGGAGATCTCAATATCTATTTCATTGAAGGGGGAGCCTGGGAACAGGTCAGTTTTGGAATCAATTCCCTGGATTCGAAACGGGTTTTGCTTCAGGATTCAAGAACCCGCCAGGCAATCACCCAGTGCATAAATAGAGAAGAAATCTCCCAGGCACGGGGTGACGCCGGTACCGTAGTTGATAGTTTTTTCATTCCGGGAGATCCGCGTATAACATCCCAATCTTCCGCTAATCCCTACCAACCAGCTGCGGCGGCAGATTTGCTGGAGGAAATCGGTTGGACTGATCATGACCAGGATCAAAACACTCCCCGCATTGCTCAAGGGGTAACTGGGGTTAAGGATGGCACAATATTCCAGTTGACTCTATTAACAGCGGGGGTCGACGAAGTGCCTTACTCCACAGAATTAATCCGGGATGATCTAAAAAGTTGTGGTATAGAAGTTGAGATTGAATTGTTACCAGCATCTGAGCTGCTCGCTCCTGGTCCTGAGGGGCCGGTTTTTGGCCGTCATTTTGATTTGGCTCAGTTTGCCTGGACTAGCGGGAATTACAATTTGTGCGTTTTATTCTTATCCGCTGAGATCCCCGGTCCTTACCCCGCTTATTTAAAGGGATGGGGAGGGGCCAATGCTTCGGGTTACAGCAGTGAAGATTTTGATGCTGCCTGCGGGCTGGTTCTCACCAGTTTGCCGGATTCAGAGGATGTGCAGAACTCAGTTAAGAGTTTAAGGTCCATATTTGAGGAGGATTTGCCAGTTCTACCGTTGTTTTTCCGCAGGGATATCATCCTGGTAAGTCCGATATTGGAAGGATTTCAATCTGGATCATTTCAGCCATTTTGGAATATTGAAAGTGTCAGGTAGTTGTTAGATATCAGCTGTTATGATATTATTCTTATCCTAACTGGACTTGATTCAGTTCTGTCATTAATGGGATGAAAGTTATATTTCTTTATGGTAAAATATTTGTTACGGAGTGAAAAAACAGATTAAGATTTCCTTTGACAAATATCTAAGATTTCATATATAATTCAAAGATAATGAAAGCTCTGGGCAATAAATCCGAAAGATAATATTTTTTTGAATGAGAATCATTGCTAGAGAAAGTAGGCGGACTAGCAAATCGGAAAGCCGCAGTCTTATTTTAAAATTAAGTGAGGGCCTACGAAAACACCCTGATTGTGAAAAAACCTGGAAAACTGAAAGTCCACCATTCAAAGTGAAAAATTTTGAATATAGGGAGACTTGGAGGTTTGAAAACATATCGGACC
>JBARSJ010000279.1:0-1862 GCA_049644685.1 Anaerolineales bacterium | reverse complement strand
GCCGATGTTGATTCGGAAAGGTTTTAGCGATGAATTCACGATAATTCCACTAAAATTAGTATAATTTGATATATTTTACCGATTATAGCACGCTGGTAATAACCAGTCAAGTTTTTATAAATTAATTCATAATTATTAATGGTCAAATGAAACAAACGCTTCTAATCTCTACAACCAATATTGGAAAGCAAACCGAAATGCGTGCGCTGCTGAAAAACACGGTCGACATCCTAAGCGTTCCTCAAGATCTATTCATCTCTCTCAAAGTGGATGAAACTGGAAAAACCTATATCGAAAACGCCCGCCTGAAAGCCGCCGCTTTTTGTGAGGTAAGCGGGCTGCCCTCCCTGGCTGATGATACCGGATTGGAAGTGGATGCCTTAGATGGAGCGCCTGGTCTTTTTTCTGCACGTTTCTCCCCAATACCAAACGCGAGCGACGCAGACCGGAGAGCTCTCTTGACCAGTAAGTTGTTGGAAACTCCAAAACCGTGGAAAGCACGCTTTGTGTGCGCAATGGTCTTAGCGCTGCCGGATGGCAGTTCATACCAATCGCTTGGTATCTGTGAGGGCGAGATCATCCCTCAAGAACGTGGGGACAACGGTTTCGGGTATGATCCCATCTTTTTGTGTGAAGGCACGAATCTGACGATGGCAGAACTAACGATGGAAGAGAAAAACCGCATCAGCCACCGCGCCAAAGCTGCGAAAGCTATGATCCCATTTATCAGTTCAGTTCTAAATTAGTTGTTATCCTTGAAAGCCGTTTTTTGCTCCGCCAATCTTTAATGATAAATGGAAGATAAAGGTGTACAAACATAAAGAACCCGATCAATTCTATATACACTAGATATACAGGCCAATTTGGGAGCGCATCTAACAGCGTCGGCCCCAAAGGCTTATAGTTCACGTAAAGATAATTGCTTCCGATCAGGGTATTGATACCGAACACCACAACCATATACACATTAGCAAATCCGATCACCCGCAGCATTGATTTCCACGTTGGACGCATGCCTTCAACCGTTGTCAGGTAAACTGCTGCGGTAACAAGCAGGCCATGCGAAATAAAGGTCTAGAAAAAACGGAAATGGGGAAACCCATACATGCCAATATCCGGTGTGAACAGCGCCTGAAGCGCTCCGCTTATGCCCATGAAATAAGTGAATTCAAAAATGCGCTGGTCTTTCTTAATAAGCATATAACCTGCTAGCCAGATCAGGATCGAACAAGCATGCAGAGGCAGATGTTCTTGAACATTTCACGTACCAAAGGCGATATTCCATATATGCCAGGCGGCTTCATCGGCCCATAATAAAATGGCAATCGCCCAGTGGGTTTTTCTACGAGCCTGTTTATCCTTTTTACGGTCACGCAAAAGAAACAGATTTAGCAAAACCAGGAAACAAAGAGCCGCTATGTGGGCAGTGCCTAAGAATGCGAAGGGAGCCCCTTGATAATCAGTAGAGAAAAATTTTCCCATAATGAATGCCTCAAAATGAAAGATTATACAGGTATAACCCAATATGCAAAATTAGATGTTCAGAAGATATTATTGAACAATTTTTTCGAATTTTAATTATTAAGGTCATCAAGAAATTTTTTTATCCTACCCTCATATCCTTCTTTTGATGGCTGATAAAACTTCTTATCCTTTACATCATCTGGGAGATACTGCTGGTCTGTAAAATGGTTAGGGTAATCATGCGGGTATTTATATCCCTTCCCGTGGCCGAATCCCTTTGCGTCCCGGTTGGCATCCATTAAATGGATAGGGACTGGTCTGGCGCCTTCCTGTTCGATCATTTTTGCTGCCTGGAAATATCCTAAAGCCGAATTAGATTTTGGTGCTGTCGCTAAATA
>JBARSJ010000278.1:0-3658 GCA_049644685.1 Anaerolineales bacterium | reverse complement strand
ATTACACCTGTTCTTACGCTTCAGCGGGCACGTATACTGTCAGAATAAAAGATAACAGTGGTGCGGGGACAGGCTTCCCTAGAATTTATTTTAATAATAGTGGGGATAAAGAGAAATTACTTACCATCGAGCAGTGGGGGACAGGTCAATGGGCGTCGATGGGGAGAGCTTTTTTTGGTTGTTCCAATCTGGCCGGAAGTGCATCGGATGCTCCCAATTTGTCGAGTGTAACGGATATGTACGCTATGTTCTTCGGAGCTTCCACCTTTAATCAAGACATCGGAAGCTGGAACACTGCAACTGTAACGTTTATGCGAAGTATGTTCTACGATGCTACTTCCTTCAACCAGGACATCGGCAGTTGGGACACAGGGGCTGTAACGAATATGGGCTACATGTTCTACAATGCTGCTTCCTTCAACCAAAACATAGGAAGCTGGGACACAGGGGTTGTAACAGATATGTACGGTATGTTCACCGATGCTGCCGCCTTCAATCAAAACATCGGCAGTTGGAACACAGCGGCTGTAACGAATATGGGCTGGATGTTCTACCATGCTGCCGCTTTCAACCAAAACATTGGAAGCTGGAACACAGGGGCTGTAACGCATATGGATAATATGTTCAGCGATGCTTCCACATTCAACCAAAACATCGGAAGCTGGAACACAGCGGCTGTAACGAATATGGGCTGGATGTTCCAAGGTGCTTCCGCATTCAACCAAGACATCGGAAGCTGGGACACAGCCAATGTCACGATGATGTATGCTATGTTTCGCGATGCTATCACCTTTGATCAAGACATCGGAAGTTGGGACACAGGGGCTGTAACGGATATGCGCTATATGTTCGAAAATGCTTCCGCATTTAATCAAGATATCGGGGGTTGGGATATTAGCGCACTTACAAGCGCTGACTTCATGTTTACTGACGCTAAACTTTCAACAGAAAATTATGATGCCCTGCTCAACGGTTGGAATGCTCAAACGCTGCAAAATGGGGTCAGTTTTGATGGCGGCAACAGCACATATTGTGCAGGAGAAGCAGCCAGAACCAATATGATCAGTTCAGATAATTGGACCATCACTGACGGCGGAAAGGACTGTCCGCCAACCGTTGCTTCCGTTATTCGTGCGGATACCAACCCCACCAGCGCGGCGGCAGCAGATTTTACAGTCACCTTCTCCGAATTCGTCACCGGCGTGGATACAGCTGATTTCACTCTCACCACCACTGGCGGGATTAGCGGAACTTCTGTCTCCTCATATAGTGGCTCTGGAGATACTTATACTCTCACAGTAAATACTGGCTCTGGCGATAATGGAACGATTCGCTTGGACGTGATTGATAACGATACCATTGAAGATATGGTGGGCAATCCCTTTGACAGCCCCTATAGTGCTGGCGAAGTCTATACTATTGAAAGGGCGGATGATTTTGTTATTACAGTAAAAACAGATAACCCAGGGACATCCTCAGATACCCAATTTGCGATCCCGACCACAGGTACAGGCTATGACTACAATGTAGATTGTGATAATGACGGCACCAATGAAGCCACCGCACAAACAGGAGATTATATATGCACTTACGCTTCAGCAGGAACGTATACGGTCAGGATCAAAGACAACAGCGGTGCTGGAACCGGCTTCCCGATAATTTATTTTAATGATGCTGGCGATAAAGCAAAACTGCTAACGATAGAGCAATGGGGGACAGGGAAATGGACATCTATGGGGTCTGCTTTTAAGGGTTGTTCCAACTTGGCAGGAGGTGCAAGTGATGTCCCGGATTTGACCAATCTAACGAATATGTATGCAATGTTTTACGGTGCATCTACTTTCAACGGTGATATTGGAAGCTGGAACACGGGGACTGTAACAAATATGAGTTGGATGTTCTACGCTGCTGACACTTTCAACGGTAACATCGGCAGTTGGAACACGGGAGCTGTTACGAATATGGACTCTATGTTCCGGGGCACTGCTACCTTCAACGGTGACATTGGAAGCTGGAACACAGGGGCTGTTACGAATATGTACGGCATGTTCCTTGGTGCTTCCGCTTTCAATCAAAACATCGGCAGTTGGAACACAGGGGCTGTAACGAATATGGGATATATGTTCTGGAATGCTCATGTCTTCAACGGTGACATCAGCAGCTGGGATACTGGGGCTGTAACATCAATGAACCGAATGTTCCTTGGTGCTAACGCCTTTAATAGTGACATCGGCAGCTGGAACACTGCAGCCGTAACAGATATGAGCCGGATGTTCTCCAATGCTACGGCTTTCAACCAAAACATCGCTAGCTGGGACACAGCGGCTGTAACCGATATGAGTAATATGTTCTACGGTGCTGCCGCCTTCAACCAAAATATCAGCAGCTGGGACACAGGTATTGTTACGAATATGGAGAGTATGTTTAACAATTCTGGCACCTTCAATGGTGACATCGGAAGTTGGGATACAAACAATGTTACGGATATGAGCCGGATGTTCTACAATGCTGCGGCTTTCAATCAAAACATCGGAAGTTGGGCCACAGCCAATTTAACTGATATGAGCTATATGTTTGCCTATGCTTCCGCTTTTGACCAAGATATCGGAAGCTGGAATGTAAGTGCACTAACAAATGCTGTATCTATGTTTGATAGCGCAACACTTTCAACAATAAACTATGATGCCCTGCTCAATGGCTGGGATGCGCAATCACTTCAAAATGGGGTCAGTTTTTCTGGGGGGAACAGCACTTACTGTACAGGTGAAGCAGCCAGAGCCAATATGATTAATTCGGATAGTTGGGTTATTACTGACGGTGGAAAGGACTGTCCTGCGCCTGAGATAGACGTGCAGGGTAACAGTCAATCAATCACGGATGGTGACGCCTCTCCCTCCACAGACGACGACACCGACTTCGGAAGCACTGATGTGGACAGCGGAACAATGGTGCATACCTTCACGATCGAAAATACGGGTGACGGGGATTTGAATCTGACTAATACGCCCAAGGTGGAGATAACAGGAACCCACGCGGCGGACTTCACTGTAACTGATTTGCCGTCCTCACCGGTGGCTGCCAGCGGGGGAACGACCACCTTTGAGATCACCTTTGACCCCAGCGCGGAAGGGCTGCGGGAAGCGGAAGTGAGCATTGCCAATGATGACAGCGATGAAAACCCTTATGACTTCTCTATTCAGGGAACAGGGACGGTTGTTACTCACACCCTGGCCGACTTCGACGGGGATGGAGACACAGACGTGAGTGTCTACCGACCCTCCAACGGGCGCTGGTATATCGAGGGGATGGGCAATTTCAAGTGGGGCTTAGCAGGTGACCTCCCAGTACCCGGAGATTATGACGGAGACGGAACAACCGATATTGCTATCTTCCGACCTTCCAACGGCAAATGGTATCTGATGGGATCGGCTCCTGCATCCTGGGGGGCGACGGGTGATATACCCCTGCAGGCCGATTACACTGGAGATGGATTGAATGACAAAGCTGTACTGCGCACCTCCACCAAGCGCTGGTATATCGAGGGTATGGGAAACACAAAGTGGTACTTAACTGGAGATATCCCGGTGCCCTGTGACTATGATGGAGATGGATCAGCTGAGATCGCGGTCTTCCGTCCTTCTAATAACAACTGGTATGT
>JBARSJ010000277.1:0-1855 GCA_049644685.1 Anaerolineales bacterium | reverse complement strand
ATTTACCCGGATTTGACCATCCAGCCGAGTTCCATAAGTCCTTTCACTTGAGCCTGTTTCAGAATCCCAGGTAAAATGCTCACTGATTTCAATATTTTTAGAATTGCTGCGAGGAATAAGGATCAAAAAATGGTGCGCGCTCTCAGAGGGGTCAAACCCAAATGATCGTTCAAGTATTGATTTCCAGTTTACATCAACCATCTACTGTTTAACCTCTCCTGGCTGCAATTCTGTCCGAAGGACTTCAACCATATCAATCAAATTTTGACCCGTTTCGAAATGAACTCTTTCCACAGTTAATTGCACCTGCCCTGCACCTTGAAGTTTGCGCAACATCGACAAACACTCTTCTATGGTTTCAGAGTCTACTTTTTTATTTTCATGCATGGTTAATTCAACCCATTCAAGATCTCCTGATTCGCCTGAGATAGTTATAGATATTCCAGAGACGCTGGCTTTGTAATCACGAATTTGTTTTAGGAACTCATAGGTATCTTTTGTGCTGTTATATCCAAAACGGCGATGCCACACCGCAAGACGTTTAAGATCAACTTCAACCTTTCCTATTTGTTCCCAATCTATAGGTATTCTCTCCACCTCTGACTCAACACCATCACTCTCTGCGTAGGCAAGGACATAAATAGTATTCTTTGGAATAATAAATGGATCCTTATAAATGGCACCCGCATTTTTGGGATTGGACCCATTAGTTGTGTAATGAATAATTCCTTTGGGCGCCGCTTGTAGTTCTATTTTTTTATCCGTTCCGCTTTGATAGGAACGATGTTTTATATTAATTGTATTTTGCCAGGATTGGGGTTCACCTGATTCATGGATATTTTTCGAGTCTACAGCTAGGAATGAAGCTCTTAATTCCTTTATCTTCAATACACCTCCACTAACTTTTGCAGAGGCAGTTGTTGCTTCAGCGCCAATATCATAATATACAGTGTCTCCATTTGCGGGAATTAGGCTAAGGGTAACTTCTCCTGTTTCATGATCCCGTGTGATCTCTTTGATGATCACTTTGGCTTTAGGTTGGGGAAATGGCCCCTTATCAATATAGTCACCTTGCTGCCGCCATATATCTTGCAATATGCACCTATCTTTTAAACTATCTAAAGCGCCGGAGTGATGCCACTGCCATTTTGGGTTTGAAGCCGCACGTTTTTTGATTTCGATCCAGGGAAGGGATTGGGTTGTGAATAATCTCTGTTCACATTTTTTTCGGAAAGTATCATCTTCAATTTCCTGTGTAAATTTCATTTTTTCCGTTAGAAGATATATGACCTGCTTTTCCCCGTTATACTGATTGCCCTCAAACTTCATCCTAAAGTCTGCTTTTACTAATCCATCTTCCAGGGGGTACCACAATAATGTGAAAGTTTCCCTGATAGCCGAATGAAAATTTTGTTGGATAATGTCAGAAATATCTTTCGCTTGAATCATTTGGGGGTCATCATCCTTTAAATTATCCGCCTGAAGATCTCCTAATATTTGCTGGATCGCTTTTAAACGTTTCCCCGTATCAATCAATAAATCATATGTGTCTTTTGACCCGGTCAAGAAAGCCACTCTGTTTTTCCAGGTAGTCTGTTGATAAAAATCAATGAGTTCACTTCTCAGCCCTGTGCCGGAAGTAGGTTCTGTAATCACCAGGGTGACTTTATCTTGAATAAGATCAATCTCATCCACTGCAGGGAGCGCTAAAACGGTTTGATAACACCATTTGGTTTTTGGTTCAAAAACATCTTGAAGGCGAGCTCTTAATTCTTTTACCGCTTGTTCGGGGATATAAGCAACAACCAAGGACTCTAATTTCGCGTTCAGATTTTGAACATTTTTGAAGAATAAT
>JBARSJ010000276.1:0-13860 GCA_049644685.1 Anaerolineales bacterium | reverse complement strand
TATCAATACTGTTGAGGATGCCGGGATGATGGGTTCCTGGTGGTCGGAATTGATTACCGATAGCCATAGCCTCTCAGATATTCATCCAGATTTGGGGATAATCCGGGATGAGGTTTTGAGCAAATCCCAGTATGATGCCTTTTATCAATCTGAATTGACAGCCGTGCTGAATACCAGCAGGATTGATCAGCTGGTAATTGGTGGGGTAATGACACATTTGTGCTGCGAGACTACCGCCCGGGCAGCATTTGTCCGGGGTTTTGAGGTCTTTTTCCTGATTGATGGAACCGCCACTTATAACCGGGAATACCACCAGGCATCTCTGCAAAACCTGGCTCATGGATTTGCTGTCCTGACCACGATAGAAGATTTACAAAAGGAACCCCGATCTTGATTATGGCAGATTATAAGGTTGTGATCATTGGTGCGGGACCTGCCGGCTTAACGGCTGCCCTTCAACTGCAGAGGCAGGGCATTCCGCCTTTGCTGCTGGAGCGGCACAAGGTAGGTGGGTTGTTGAATAATGCTCATCGGGTTGAGAATTATCCCGGGTTTGTGGAGGGGATATCGGGACCAGATCTGGTGGATCTATTCCGCCGCCAGGCAGAGAGGCTGGGAGTAATTATTACCTTAGAAGAAGTAATAGCGGTTGAATATCAGGACAAATTATTTCGTATAGCAACTAATAAGCGGGAAATATTAACAAAAATTCTGGTCGCTGCGACGGGGACAAAAGCAAAAAGTTTCCCCACCGGAAGTTTTTCAGGAAATCTGGAGAGTAAAATATTTTCAGAAGTCTTTCCTTTATTAAAGGAAGAAGGAAAGACTATCTTAATTGTCGGAGCTGGTGATGCTGCCTTTGATTATGCTTTGAATTTAGCCAGTAAGAATCAAGTAATTATTCTTAACCGGGGAAAAAGTATAAAAGGTTTATCATTGTTGTGGAATCGAGTTCAAGAGAATGATTCAATAAAATATTTTCCAGAGACGGAAATTGAAGAAATTATCAGTTCAGAAAAGGGATCAATAACTGTCCTTGCCAGATCTGGATCAAAGAGAAAGAATTTTAAACCTGATTACCTGTTAACAGCAATAGGCAGAGAACCGGAGTTGGGGTTTGCGGATGGGGAATTTTTTAAGCAGGCAGAGGGATTGCAGAACCAGAAGGTATTGTATCTGATCGGTGACCTGCAGAACGATGACTTCCGGCAAACATCGATTGCTGTGGGCGATGGTATTCGGGCCGCGATGGAAATTGAACAAAAACTGGAGAAAGGATAAAGTATGAAAATTGTTGCTTCCGCTGGACATCCTGATATTGCCATGGTTTACGTAATGGACTTTGACGGCAATCTGATTGAATGTGTTGAGTCTGTCCAGCCGCCCAGACCCAGAGAAGAGAAGTGGGTATTAATGATATCTATCCTGTTTGGCTGTCCAATAGCCTGCCAGATGTGCGATGCGGGGGGATACTATCGGGGAAAGTTAACTGAACCCGAGATGTATGCCCAAATTGATTATTTAATTAAGCAGCGTTATCCGGATGGTTTTGTTCCCTCTAAACAATTTAAAATTCAGTTTGCGAGAATGGGTGAGCCAGCCTTGAATCCTGCTGTGCTGGATTTGTTGGAGTCTCTTCCAGGTAAAATCAACGCGCCAGGTTTGATGCCTTCATTTTCTACTATTGCGCCCCAGGGAACAGATGGGTTTTTTGAGCGTTTGACTGAGATTAAAAACCGCGTTTATCCCGCTGGAAATTTCCAATTCCAGTTTTCGATCCACACCACAGATCAAAAATTGAGGGATGAATTGATTCCAGTAAAAAAATGGGATTTTCAAAAGATGGCAGCCTTCGGTGACAGGTTTTGTCAACCAGGTGACAGGAAGATTACCCTGAATTTTGCCCTGGCAGAACAGAGTCCAATTCAGCCAGATAAGCTGTTGGATTACTTTGATCCTGATCGGTATCTGATTAAGATTACACCACTTAATCCCACTTATCAGGCTGAATCAACCGGCTTAAAATCCTATATCGATACAGCTAGAGAAAAGGATAATTATCCAATCTTTGATGAGTTACGTGAGGCCGGGTACCAGGTAATCCTCAGCATAGGCGAGCTAGAGGAGAATCGGATTGGGTCTAACTGCGGACAATATGTTCAAAAGCATTTAATGGCGCGAAGGGAGCTTTCTGCTGGTTATACATATCAAGTCGAAAGAACTGTCTCAAATCCAGAGTAGATAGTATTCTGGCACTAACTGAAAGAGGTATGAATGAGAGAGCTGCTGGAGCAGATTGAAATCTGGATAAATAACGGTCAATCTGTTGCCCTTGCTACAGTAATCAAAACTTGGGGCTCATCTCCCCGCCCTGTTGGCGCTGGTATGGCTCTAACTGCGGAGGGGGGGATGGCAGGATCGATCAGTGGGGGCTGTGTTGAAGGAGCCGTTATCGATGCTTCCCTGGAAGTGTTAAAATCCGGAAAAATCGCCAGGCTTCATTTTGGAGTGGCTGATTCTGAAGCTTGGGAGGTTGGATTGGCTTGTGGCGGGGAGATAGAGGTTTTTATCAGGGTTTTTGATAGGTCGCAATTAGAGGTCTGGAAAAGTGCTTTTCAGACTGATCAAGTCTTTTGTTCGGCACTGCTGGTCAGTGGACCGGAAAAGCTGCTTGGGAAGGAGCTGATTTTAGTGGAAGATGGAAACACTCTGGGGGCTGATTTCCCAATTGAACAGAAACAATCAATCGTTGAGGCAGCCAGGGACATGATAGCAAGAGGTAAATCATCCAGCCTGACAATTGAAGCAGATAATCTGGGAGAATTATTTTTCAACCGGGTCCAAATGAAACAGACTCTAATCATAGTCGGCGGTGTCCATATCGCTGTGCCGCTTGTTAATCTAGCGGAGATTGTTGGGTTTGAGGTGATTGTGATAGACCCCCGGAGGTTATTTGGCACCGAGGAGAGATTTCCCGGAGTAAAGCAGGTCTTAAGTGAATGGCCGGAAAAAGCTTTTCAAAAGATCCAGATAAATCAATCTACGGCGATTGTTATGCTGACCCACGATCCAAAAATTGATGACCCTGCGTTGAAGATTGCTTTAACCAGCCAGGCATTTTATATTGGAGCCTTAGGTAGTAAAAAGACCCATAAAAAGAGAGTGGCCCGGCTAACAGCAGATGGGGTGGAAAGTGAAAAACTAAATCTCATTCATGCCCCGATAGGTTTGAATCTTGGTGGAAGATTACCCGAAGAGATAGCTTTATCTGTGATAGCTGAAATTGTAAAAGTATGGAATTCAGCTGAGAATTAAAATCTGGCTGTGGCTTTGGATAGCCGGTGACCATGTTTGGTATATCCCGCTGAAAACAGCAGCACCAGGAGGAGATTATTGAAGTGAGTAGAGATCTCTGGCAGTATACAAAACAAACGGAAACTAGATTGATCTTCGGTTTTTTGCTGCTGGTTTTTGTGGTAGGGGATGGGTTAATTTTTTATTTTTACGGACCAGGGGCAGGATTGATGGGGTTGGTCTGCCTGGGGGGGATGATGGTGCCGGTTCTGCTGGTGGTGTTATTCTTATGGATAGCAGAGAAAGTAGTAAAAAGTAATCAATAAACAGAGGTTCTGATAGATGATAAAAGCGGCAGCCGGTGACTGCCGCTTTTTAATTTAAACTAGATCAAGTAAACGGTGTTCTCAAATGGATACCGTTTACTTGGTTTAATCAAGATATTGATTAAGTATTTCAACCAGATCATAGACCTGGATTTGATCTGTAAGGCCTTTGGAACGGAGGGCGTCATCAAACATAATCAGACAATAAGGACAGGCTGTGGTGATTGTGTCCGCATTGATGTCCAGGGCGTGCTGGAGTCGTTGGTGATTAATTCTGGTATCAGCATCAGTTTCCAACCACATTGCTCCGCCGCCGCCTCCACAGCAAAAGCTATCTTCTTTGGCAGACTTCATTTCCAGAGGAGTAAGTTTTGCGCTTTGGAGCAATTCCCGCGGTTGCGCATAGACATTATTGTACCGTCCCAGATAACAGGAATCGTGAAAAGTGAGCCTGCCGAAATCCTTTCCGTTAGCTAAATTCAGATTTAGGTCCCTGAAAATTTCAGCCAGGAACTCTGAGGCATGAAGGACCTGGAAGCTGCCTCCGAACCGGGGATATTCGTTTTTGATTGTATTTAAACCGTGAGGACAGAGAGTAACGATTTTTTTGAATTGATATTCAGCCAGAAGTGAAATATTCTCTTCAGCTGCTACCTGGAAAAGATATTCGTTTCCCATTCTCCGGGAAGTTTCCCCGCAGCACTTCTCTTCATTACCAAGAACGCCGTAATCAATTTTGAGTTTATTGAGAATTTCAACAAAAGATCGGGTAACTTTTTTATTGCGATCATCATAAGCACCGGCACAGCCCACGTAAAAAAGCACCTCAACAGCATCCCCGGGTGATAAAACGCGGACATCGATGCCTTCTGCCCAGGAGATTCGGTCAGGGGCGGGCATTCCCCAAGGGTTTCCCTGGCGTTCAAAGTTTCTTAATGTTTCTCCTACAGTCTGGGGGACTTCACCCGTCATTAAGACCTGTGCGCGGCGAATATCTATCACTTGCTCAGGGGGTCGGATAAAAGCAGGGCAGACATCCAGACAGTGTCCGCAAGTTGTGCAGGACCAAAGAAACTCCTCTTTTAACAACTCCTTGTTAATCGCTTTATCGGAGCTGCTTTCAGGAGTGAGTAACGATTCAGCCATATCTTCCCGCAGCATCAGCAGGAGAGATCTGGGAGAGTAACTCATACCGCTGATAGTTGCCGGGCATACTTCTTCGCAGCGCCCGCATTGCAGACAGGCATCAAACGACAGTAAATCCAGGGAAGAAAATTCATTAATAGCGCCAGCGCCAAGAATTTCAGCTTCCATTATGTCTTCAATTGCTGCCAGTTCTCCTGCTGGACGGTCAGATTTCAGGAAGATATGAATTGGGGTAAATATCATGTGCCGCAGTTTCGTAAAAGGTATACTGGCGGCAAAAATTAATCCCAAACTTACATGACTCCAGAACAAATAGGGGTGAATCAGATCTGCAGTCCCTGGTGAAATAGAGAAGTTGCTGATAATACCGGCAGTGAAATTTCCAATTGGGGACCAATTTGCCCAGGCAGGCTGCAGGGAATACAACCTGAATCCTTCAGTAATAAAACCTACAGTGGGTATCAGCGCTAACAGGAATAAAGCATAAATATCATCCCATGAGTTTTCCATGAAGCGGGGCTTGATAATCCATCTCCGGATGATGGCCATCAGCACTCCCAGGATAATTGCCACACCAGCCAGATCCAAGATCAGTTCGTATCCCAGGTACACTTTTGGGGAAAATACTGGCCAGGTGAAGGGGAAGAATAAACCCATTTGCAGGATCTTTATTGTGGTACCGATGACCTGAATGATTACTCCCCAGAAAATTAATAAATGCATTATTCCGGGATAGAGCTTCTTTATTGTTCGAAGTTGACCGAGGCCATATAAGAAAAGGTCACCCACTCTGGACCAGGGTTTTGAAATCCGTGTGTCAGTTTTCGTCATACGGATCCTCCGATGAAGATTTCTCCGTTTGTTATGGTTAGGGGAATTTTTTCCAGCGGCAGCGGGGGAGGACCAGAAATCACTTCTCCTTCCAAGGGTTCAAAATACCCTTCATGGCAAGGGCAAAAGATTACTTGTTCTTCGCTGTTCCATTTGCAGATGCAAGCAAAATGAGTGCAGACTGCTGAGTAAGCTTTGAAGCCTTCTTCTGTATGGATTACTAAGGCTGGGTAGCGGCCAAAGGGAACCGTAAGGCTTTCACCGGGTGGGATATCATCAATTGTTCCGACCAGGACAGCTTCTGAAGGAGTTTCTTCCAGGCTGGGGGGATAAAAAAAGGCTGCAACCGGTGCCAGGAGGGCAGTTAATCCCGTGGCAGCAAAACCTTTCTTTATCAAGTTTAAAAAATCACGGCGGGTAATATTGCTCATTTAGCTCACCTCCCCCCAGATAGTCAAGGCGATAATTATTATGAGTGCGACAGCAGAAACCCAGGACCTGATCCGGGATGATTTTTTAGTTGAATCAGGTTTTGAATCCAGGAAGGGCCAGACTGCAAGCAGAAGGATCGCGACAACCGGGGCGGTTGCTCCGATTGTTTTAGGGATAAACCGCAGCAATTGGTAAAGAAAGAGGAAATACCACTCCGGCTTTACATGAATTGGTGTGTTCATCGGATCGGCGGGTGTTCCCAAACCGACAGGTAAAAATAGGCCCAGCACTCCTGTCAGCACAACGAGAATCCCGAAACCCAGGGCAACCTTTGCTTCCAGGGTAAAGTGATCTGGATAAAATGGTACGCTGTTTTCTTCTTGTTTTTCAGACATAAGCTTACTCCTGACTGTCTGGATAAAGGAGTTTTACTGATTTTGTTAGAGAGGTTTCATGAGTCCCTGTTTTCTAACCATAATGAAATGCAGTCCCATGAAGGTTAAGGTGACCAGGGGAAGAACTAGAATGTGAAGCGCAAAAAATCTGCTCAGCGTTAGGCTGGTAATACTCCATCCTGCGCGGAGAAAAACCAACGCCAGGTCACCGACTACAGGGATACTTCCGGCAATTTCTGTCCCGACTGTTGTTGCCCAGTAAGCTCTCTGATCCCAGGGCAATAAATATCCGGTAAAACCAAAGAGCAGGGTCATTGTAAGTAGAACCACACCAGAAACCCAGTTTAATTCCCTGGGAGGTTTATAAGCGCCCATGATAAAGACTCTCAACATATGAGCGCAGGCCAATACTATCATCGCATTGGCTGACCAGTGGTGGATCATCCGGATTGCGGAACCAAGTAAAACTTCATTTTCTATGAAGAGGATACTAGCAAAAGCTTCTGCTGGTGTGGGTTTGTAATAGAACGCCAGCATGATTCCAGTTATACCCTGGACGATAAAGAAAAAGAAAGTCAATCCACCCAAGCAGTACCACCACCTTCTCTGCCAATCCGGGACGGGTTTACTGAGGATCGGTTTTAGGAAATCCGTTAATTGGAACCGATCATCCAGATAGTTAGTTAACCGCTGGGGAAGGGGAATCCAGGCTTCCCTGGTTTTCCAGACACTTGCGCTGCGGGCAACGCCGAAAAGGAGCGCAACACCAGCTGCCCCAAAAAGAACCCAACGCACAGTAGGAGTCCAGATGTTGCTGAAGGAGCCGTCGACATGGCATTGGATGCAGGTATCATTTTCTGGTTTTATCGGAGCTGCAGCGAGGAGTTGGTCCGCTTCCAATTGTGAGGATAGTTCTGGTTCCTCAGCGGTATAAGCATGGACAGCTGCGGCAGAAAATAACAAGATGCTAACAGAGATGATGGTAAATAAGATTTTACTGTAGAGACTTTTCATTACAAACCTCGACTGGGCTGAGTAAAGTGAGACCAGAATGGTATGGTTTATCCTGTTATTGGGGAGGGGGATTGATGTTTTCCATTCTGGAGGAACCCTTTATTTGAAAAGCGATTGGAAAGTTGATCAGGGGATAATCTCGGAATCAGTGAGTTTTCCTTGATCAGTATGGTTACATCTTAAGACACTAAAAAATATAACATAAACCGCACACCAATACAGGTGTCATTCTTCACGAGGTGAGTATAGGAATTTGATATATTCAGCGGATTTTTAGAGATAACTTAGCGATTATCTCTGAAGTTACAACTGGGATTGCTTTGGCAACTGCGGGAGTTGGTGTTTCACTGAATTCCAGGATGTTCTCTACTTCTACAGCGTAGATTATGAAATCCTGGGGTATTTTGTAACCCATTTTATCTGCTGCATCGAGGGCGGTTACCAGCGATGTGTCGTGGGCAGACGTGCTGTGCTGGGTTGGACTGACTGAGCGCAGGTCATCCAGGCTTAGATGATGGATTTTCCCCGGTGTGTTTGTTTCCTGATTTAGATAATAGGCGTCAATGAGGACGACCTGGTCATATCCCAGCAGTGTTTCCATCAACCGCAGCCCTCCGACGCTGGCTTCAGTGATTGTCAGATCTGGATGGGCATCCAGATCGATGGTTTCCTCTAGGAGTTGAGCAACTTTGACACCAACGCCGTCATCGGTAAGTATTGGATTGCCTAATCCGACGATAATAGTTTTCATAAGGTCTGCCTGAAAAGAAGTAACCAGCGACCAGCCTGATGCTGCCGGTCTCTGGTTACTTTATTCTACACCAGATAATACTTATTACTTATTTGTTAATCGACATACTGGCTTCTGGTATCAATTAAATTACCATCAACATCATGAATTTGTATTTCCAGAGGCATCTGCCCGGGCAGGGAGTGGGTCGCACAGGACATGCAGGGATCGTAATTTCTGAATGCCATCTCAATCGTATTGAGCAACCCTTCGCTCACTACTCCATTCTTGATCAGCCCTTGAGCGGCTTTTTTGATGGACATGGCAATGGGTGCATTGTTGTTGGTGGTGCCCACTATCAGGTTTACATCTGTCAATATCCCATTCTCGTCCGTTTTATAATGATGTGTTAATGTACCCCGGGGAGCCTCAACACTTCCGATTCCTTCGCTGGGTGTATTGGTTATTACCGGGCGAACATTAGGATCCAATATCTCCGGATCTTTGGTCAATTCCTGCATCCTTTCCGCCGCATAGAGAAGCTCAATCAGGCGGGCCCAGTGGGTCGCCAGACGGTGATTAACGGGCAGATAGCGGCCGTCGGATTTCTTGGAGCCAAGAGTTTCGTAGAAACGGTCAAAATGCTCTTGGGCTTTTGGTGTTGCCATGCCGTCTGCAGCATTTAGTCTGGAAAGGGGTGTGGCACAATAAACACCACTGTCCATTCCATCCACAAATCCCTTCCATCCCACATTCTTGAGGTAGGGGAATTTCAGGTATGACCAGGGTTCAACTCTTTCGGCAATATGTTTGGTGTAGTCTTTGGCAGGGTATTTCACAAATTCCTTTCCATCAGGTCCAGTGACCCGGATCATTCCATCATAGAAGTTAATAAAATTCTTCTCATCTACCGTACCCATATAGTACGTTTCATGGGTGAAGGCATCGGAGACGATCAAGTCAACATAAGCCTGGTTGGCTAACACTACATCATCAAACAATTTTAAACTAAAGAGAGCAAACTCCACATTCTGCTGGGCGTACTCCAGGATGATTTTCTGTTCATCTTTTGTCATGGCTTTGCTCCATCCTCCGGGCAAACCAGCGACAGGATGGATTCCACGCCCTCCGAGCATCTTGATCACTTCGTGATTTCTTTTTCTGCACTCAATCACCTGGATTCCGATATCCACGCCGACTTTGTGGATTACCCCCAGGATATTCCTTTCTGCGGGATCTGAGTCCGGACCTAAGACAAAATCTGGTCCGCCTAGCGCATAGAAGTGAACAGTGTGATCGGTTACATAAAATGATGTGTAGAAAAGTTCTCGCAGCTTTTTGACAGCTGAAGAAGGTTCTACATCAAAAAGCGCATCCAGGGCTTTTGTAGCAGCCATGTGGTGGGCTTCAGGACACACCCCGCAGATCCGGTTGGTAATGCGAGGCATTTCTTCTGCTGGTCGGCCGATGGAGAACTGCTCAAATCCACGCAGTTCCGGAATTTGCAGATATGCGTTTTCTACATTTCCTTTTTTATCAAGGAAGATCTCGATTTTGCCGTGGCCTTCTAATCTTGTGATGGGGTCTATAGTTATCCGTTCCATTAAGAGTCTCCTTTTCCGTTCTTGACACGTCGGAGAATTGAGTGTGCCATGCTGAAGCGGTAAAATGTACCGGCAGGATCAGGAATGGTATCGATAACTGCCTGGATTGTTTGTTCTAGTTCATCGTCTTCCATGGTTTCATCACCAGCATCAATCACAGAGGCTAGGGCAGAGAGCATCTTGGCACCCTGATCTATTACCCCATCCGGGGGACCATAACAGCCCCGGCAGCCAATGCCTACTGTCGGGCAGAGAGCTCCGCATCCGGATCTAGTTGCTATTCCCATGCAGATTATGCCCTGCTCAAGCAGGCATTGATCCGGATCAGGGACTAATTGATAGGGACGGTAAAAGCGGTCGATGGTTTTTTCACTTTTTTCCCGCTCACATTCTTCACAAGCAGCTGTTGTCCCTGCGCCTAGTATAGCGCCTGCCGGAGGCAGCGGATTCCCTTCCAGGAGAGCGCCCACGACTACCTGGAGAACCGCCCAGATTTGATGTGGTTCTGGTGGGCAGCCGGGAAGGTAGTAGTCAACATCAATAACCTGATCAAGTGATTTTACCGTGTGATAAAAAGTCGGCAGGGTTAATTCACCTTCAGCTACTTTGGTTACTTCCTGGGGCAAAATACCGTCTGGATTATCAATAGATGGGTTGTTGAGATAGACTTTATTAAATGTTGCTTCTTTGGTAGTCAAGTTGGATAACGCTGGAATGCAGCCCTCATAAGCACAGGACCCATACGCTACCATTATTTTAGATTTCTTGCGCAGCAGATGAGCCATTTCTTCATTTTCTGAATTGCGAATAGCTCCATTAAAGAGACAGACATCAATATAGCCATCCGGATAGGATTTAAGGTCTTTAACTTTAAAATCTGCAATACAGGGGAAGAAAGCAATATCAAAAACCTCATCAACAGTCAGGATATTTTCATGGATATTAAGCACTGAGATTTCACATCCACCGCAGGCTGAAGCCCAATACATGGCCAGTTTTGGTTTTTCTTTTGCTCCCATGTTATACCTCCTTTACGGGGATTGGTATTGCTCCATTACCACCCAGAACTTTATCATGCCAGTGGAGTGGACCCAGAGCTCGAATTTCTTCTGTCATTTTGTTAACTTTTTCAGCCAGGAAAATACCTTCTGAGGCAGAAGCCCAAAGCAGTTGGACCCGCTCATCTTCAATGCCCCATTGGGTAAGAGTCTTTTTCAGCAGCAGGAAACGCCGCAGTGCTTTGATATTTCCATTCACGTAGTGGCATTCTCCAGGATGGCAGCCTGCAATCAGCACCCCGTCCGCACCACTGCGGAGAGCCTGAAGCACAAACTGGGGGTCAACGCGTCCTGAACACATCACCCGGATAGGTCTTAAGTTTGGTGCATACTTAATCCGGGCCGTACCTGCCAGATCCGCTGCCCGGTAGGAACACCAGTTGCATAGGAAACCGACAATTATGGGTTCGAACTGATCATTCATGTTATTCCTCCTTCCCGGCAGGGACTGCTTCCAGGTCTTGTATATCCCATAACAGTCCTTCAATTTGAGCTAGTAGTTGGTCATTGGTGAAGTGGGCACCGGTGATTACTCCACTGGGGCATGCTGCGACACAAGTACCGCACCCCTGGCAGAGAGCTGTGATCACTTCCGATACTCCTTCTTCTTCGATGAATTCAATTGCATTGTAGGGGCACATGTTATTGCAGATTTTACAGCCGGAGCAGGCATCTTTGTCGATGCTGGCCCTGATCGGCTCCATCATTACGGTTCCGCGGCTGATCAGACTTGCTACCCTGGAAGCCGCAGCTGCGCCTTGAGCTACTGTATCGGGAACGTCTTTCGGACCCTGACAGGCGCCGGCAATGAAGATCCCTTCTGTCATCGTTGCAATCGGGTCAAGCTTAGGGTGTCTTTCAATGAAGAATCCTTCAAAATCACAACCCATCTTGAACAATTGAGAAACGTCTTTTGAGTCTGGTTGAGCTTCCATTGCAGGGCTGAGGATGACCATATCCACGGGAACTCGGCGCTGTCGTCCAATCAGAGTGTCTTCAACCTGGACAATCAGCTTGCCTTCCTCTTCCTCGATTCTAGCCGAGTCTGTGATTTCAGCAACTTTTCCGCGAATGAAGTTTGTGCCTTCTTTGAGGAGCCGATCATAAAATTCTTCGTAGCCCTTTCCCGGTGTACGCATATCGATGTAGCAGTTGTACACCTCAGCATCCGGTAAGCGTTCATGAACCAGATGGGCAAATTTCAAAGAATACATGCAGCAAACCTTGGAACAATACTTATTGTAATTCTCATCACGAGATCCCACACAATGGACGATCGCTACCTTCTCAGGAGCGGTTTTAAAATCCCGTAAAACAATCTTCCCTTCAGTAGGCCCGGATGCATTTAACATCCGTTCAAATTCAAGACTGGTGAAGACGTTTTCCAATTGACCGTAGCCATATTGTGGAATTCGCTTGACATCAAAAAGTTCATATCCGGTGGCCAGGATGATATTTCCTACCTGAAGCTTGAGGATTTCATCCTGCTGTTCAAAATCAATCGAGTTAGGTTCTGTGGGGCAGAACTTTTGACACGCTTTACAGGTTCCTTTCTGGAAGTAAACACAGTTCTCAGTGTCTATTACGGGGTATTTTGGCACTGCCTGGGGGAAAGGCCGGTAGATTACTTTCCGTTTTCCCATACCGGCTTCAAATATTTCGTCTACAACTTCGAAGGGACATTTTTCGATGCAGACCCCGCAGCCGGTACAGTGTTCCTCGATTACATAGCGGGCTTTTTTCCTTACTGTGACCTCAAAATTGCCCAGGTAACCGTCCATTTTTTCCACTTCACTCCAAGTCAGGAGAGTGATGTTTGGATGGTGGTCGACGTCAACCATTTTAGGTGTGAGGATGCATGCGGAGCAATCCAGGGTGGGGAACGTTTTATCCAGTTGGGCCATATGGCCCCCAATAGATGGTTCTCTTTCCACCAGGTAGACATGGTTTCCGCCATTTGCCAGCTCAAGGGCTGCGGTGATGCCGGCAATTCCTCCCCCGACAATCAGGGTATTGGGATTAATTTCCACCGGAATTTCTTCAAGCGGCTGATGGTGGACAACTCTTTCAATTGCTGCATTCACCAGCGCTTTGGCTTTTTGAGTGGCGGCTTCTTCGTCATCGGTAATCCAGGAGTCATGTTCCCGGATATTGGCCATTTCGAACATGAAGGGGTTTAATCCTCCGTTTTCAGTTGCTGTCCGAAATGTTCCTTCGTGCATGTGGGGCGAACAGGAAGCAACAACAATCTTAGTTAATCCTTTCTCTTTGATATCCTGTTCAATGAGTTCCTGGCCGAGGCTGGAGCACATAAACTTGTATTCCCGAGAAATCTCAACGTGGGGATTGTTTTCCGCCCATTTTGCGACATCTTCTACATCAACTACTTTGGAAATATTCGTTCCGCAGTGGCAAACGTAGACACCAACCTTTTCTTCGTGTTCAGGGGGTGATTTGGTATCATTCATAGGTCTTTCTCCTATTTACAACGTCTTTCGAGCTCAGGGTTTGCTCTGCTAAATAAAAATCAGGGATTTGATTTGTCAGGTATGAGTACCTAATAGTAGATGTCAATTGGACTCCTTTGTTAAAAGTTTTTTGAAAATCGGTTTAGCTGACACCATCTCAATACCAAATCCCAGTTTCTTGGGGGGTATTCCAAGAGCTATACCGAACAACTGTGTGAAATAAAGAATGGGAAGGTGAAAACTAGTGCCAAATTCCTCATTTACAGCATTCTGATAACATTCCAGGTTTACCTGGCACATTGGGCAGGCAGTCGCTATTACATCAGCGCCATTCTTTTCTGCGCTTTGAAGTAAGATGTGAACCATATTCAGAGCGGCCACCCGGTTGGTCATAATCAATGATCCACCGCAGCAGCGCAACCGCTCCGGGAAATGGGTAACCTCTGCTCCGGTTGCTTCAATCAGCTCCTCGAAGTATTGAGGATTTTCCACTTCTTCGCCGTTTTTTCTCGGTCTAACGATTTGGCATCCATAGTAGGGTGCAATGCTTAAACCCTTTAAT
>JBARSJ010000275.1:0-19246 GCA_049644685.1 Anaerolineales bacterium | reverse complement strand
GCCCTATCTTGTTCCCATTCACATTCTGGTGAGAAAAAGGATAAACCAGGGATTAAAGTTTCAAATTCCTCTCCCAGTATGGATCTTCTATATCTTCCTGAGAGTAAATATACTTCGTGCCCTAATTCTTGTAATACTTTTATCCACTTTTCTGTTTCCAGGGAAACGCCATCCACATCCCCAATCCTTCCAATGATTATTCCAATTCTCAAGACTACTCCTTTCTTTTGTTTTCCTGGTATTCTAAGCAGTCACTTCTATCTCCGCGATATTCATTCATTATCATAGCCTAGAGTTTATAGAAATACCTTACAACCCGGTAAGAGCAGAGTGAAGAGGTGATGAACTTTTTTTCTTTATCGATCGTTAAAGTATACTCTTGAATTTTATATTTGGATAGATTATTGAAAAGTGATGCTGATTAGGGAGAATCTTGGAAAAGAAATCCGTCACGTTGATCCAAGTTTACTTTCATTACTTGATACTATTTCTTTATAGAAATCATTAGTATGACTGCGGTTGTGCATTCCAGATTTAGGGCATTCTTAGGGCATCGGAATTGTGATACTCCGCAGCCACTGTGTCGCGATATAGGTCTTAGGTGCATTGTCGCTAATTGTTCACTAACTGTATTTGATGCATTTTCCGCATATTTAATTTGTGTTTTTTAGGGAGAATATCTATTTGCTAAACGGTCAATGCGGAACCCCTGCAAGGCTTGTGAAAGTAATATTTTGTAGCCTCCTGAGGCTGACACTCCAGAGTGCACGGTTTTTGTATGCACCCGGATATCAGCCTAGCTCCAAAAGATAAGCTGACATTCGAAGGCTCAAAAGAACCCGTGGATGTCAGCTTGGGAAGCTGATGCCTTACCACTTGGCCACACCCGCATTTTATTAGCCTTCTCCCTCTGATAATTCTTCAATTGTGCTTTGATAGAATGAAAAAGCTGATGCCTTCTGATGGCTTCAAGATTATATCAATCAGTGAATTGTCAGTCAACATGAGGTTTCTTCTTCCTCACTCCTCATCATTTTCCTCTGATGCTTCTTCTTCTCTTCCCCTCTACTAAGCGCAAAAGAAGAATTAATCCTAAATACATTTCTTCAGATCATGATTGCCCCCGGTGGGGAAAAATGGTATAATACTTTCGTAATTTTCGGAAATTTAACTATGGCAAAAAAACTCACCCGACGCCAGCAGGAATTCCTCAGTAAAATCCTCGATTTGCATCAGGAAATGGATGGACCCATCCACTATGCTGCTCTGGCAGAGTGCCTGGGCGTTGGCAATGTCACTGCCTACGAGATGCTTCGTTTGCTGGAAGAACGCGGTTTGGTGGAGGCAGAGTATCATCTCCCAGAAGGGGATCGCGGTCCCGGGCGCTCCAGTGTGCTTTTCCGTCCCACTCCCAAGGCAGAACGAGCGCTGCAAATACTTAACGGCGGTTCAACCCCAGATAAAGATTGGGATGGAATCAAAAAGCAGATTCTTTCCCGGCTTAAGGAACACCAGGCTGCAGGTTATGAAACCTTTTTAGATGAGCTTTTATCACGCTTGCCAGACCAGCCTTCTCCGCTGGTGTTTCTAACCGAAATGAACACTGCCATTATCCTGGCTTTGCACTCGCTCCAGGAACGGGCTGAAACCCTCGATCCCCTTAAAAAACTGAATCGAATAGGGCTGCCAGGAGAAATAGATTTGAGTGCAGTGCCCGGGATCGGGTTATCTCTTTCACTGGTTGAGCAGATAAACCAGAAGATTTCCTCCGCGTTATCTGCCCAGGCAGGGCGCTACCAGGCTGGATTAGCCCAGCTGAGTGAGGAGAAGCGGCTCCTGCTGAGTGAGTTCACCCGCCAGATTTCCCGCATCGTCCGCAGCAGAGCTAAAGACGACAACTCTCTACCCGCTTAGATTCAGCAGTTTTTTTTGGCAATTATTTCGTTTTTTTCAAAAGGAGGAAGCCATGTCATCAAAACCCAGGGTTGCAGTAGTCACAGATGGAACCTGCTCCATAACTCCTGAACAGGGGAAGGAGTTTGGGCTTCAGGTAGTGCCGGTTTATGTCATGTTTGGAGAAAAATCTTACCTGTCCGGGGTAGACCTGGATGCAGACGAGTTTTACCGCTTGCTGCGGGCCAACAAGAGCCTGCCCACTACATCGCAGCCTACAGCCCAGGACTTTATCAGTCTTTACACCCGTCTGGAGGAAGAAGCAGATGAGATTGTCACTATTGTTGTCTCAAATCAAATGAGCGCTACGATTAAATCGGTGGAGATGGCAATGGAACAGTATGACACCCTTCCAGTTCACCTGGTCAACTCTGAATCTGTCTCGCTTGGATTGGGTTTGATCGCCATCGCCGCCGCTCGGGCCGCGGGGAATGGCAAGGACGTGGGGCAAGTCATTCAATTAGCGGAGAATATCAAAAAGAGCATGAACGTGATCTTCACCGTGGAAACACTGGAGTTCTTACATAAAGGCGGACGGATTGGCGGGGCAACTGCCCTGCTCGGTTCTGCTTTGGACCTTAAACCCATCCTGTATGTCAAAGATGGGCGCATCGAGCCCCTGGAACGCCAGCGCACCCGCAAAAAGGCTGTCAAACGCCTCTTTGAACTGGTGGAAGAATCTGCAGGATCCGAAGAAATCCACGCCGCTGTGCTCCACTGTGATATCCCTGCTGAAGCCAAAGAGTTTGCTGAACAGATCTCAGCACAATTTAACTGCGCCGAACTTCATGTGATGGATGCCGGTCCTGTGATTGGCACCCATGCGGGCCCAGGAACGCTGGGGATTGTATTTTATAAATCTTCTGCTGTCACGGTCCAATAGCCCATCAGTTATGGTACGGGGAGGAAAAATAAGAAAAATGAATCTTCAATTTATTCAGCAGTATAAAGAGCAGAAAATCCAGCTTGAGGGGATGATTAAAACTCAGGGAGAAATACTCAAAAACCGCGTGGTTAATTCTCGTTTGGAGAGCGTAATCGTTTCTCCGATTATTTACTCCATGATTGTTCCCCTGACGATTCTTGACCTGACGGTTTTTCTTTATCAGCACAGCTGTTTCAGAGTTTACGGCATTCCGATTGTCAAGCGTGAATATTATTTCATCATTGACCGCTATCATCTATCGTATCTAAACGGTATGCAAAAAATTAATTGTGTTTACTGCGGCTATGCTAATGGACTCGCGGCTTATGCCAAAGAGGTCATCGCGCGCACGGAAGAATACTGGTGCCCCATTAAACATGCCTCAGAAGTAAAGGATCCCCACTCCCGATATGAGAACTTCAGCGATTATGACAACCCAGAGGAGTACAGAAATAACAGGGAAAGGTACAGCAGATGACACCAGGGGAATTTAGGGGGCAGGACACGAGGGTTGGCTCAAAAATCAGCCCTCTACAGATTTGTCATTCCGAGTGCAACGAGGAATCCATTATAAGCAGAAATAACCGAAACCTATTGTAACAAGCTAGGGTATTAGTTGATTCTGATCTTAGTATGGATCCTTCACGGAGCCTGTCCTGAGCGAACACCGAGTGTAGTCGAGGAGGAAGTCGAAGGGTTCAGGATGACAAAAGGATGGATCGCAAAGAGACCAATGGGCTGAGCCAATTACTTTTGGGACAGCCCCTTTTTTGTTTAACAAGGAAACGGCATCCTGAAAAGGATACCGTTTCCAAGCATTTTATTGTTTTCCCTCAAGCCTCTGGGCAAGTGTCGCGAAGTTTATCCCTTGGTTAATAATTACATTTAGCTAAAATGTACCAAGTTGCGTTTAAGTTGTGCCATCCTGAACTAGTCTCTTTACCATCGCAAAAGTTAAATACATACTTATAATTTCCTGGTAGAAGAGTAATAAATGCATTTCTTCTAGGAGATACAGTAAAGAATTTAACCTGTCCTGTTTCATTAAAAGTCAGGGTAACTTGGGCCCAATAATCTGTCTTATTTTTTACTTCTACTTTTACACACCCAGAATGATCTTCACACCAGGTTTGCATCATCCAGGGATTATCAGATGTAGGTTCGAGGGTAGGGGTATCTGTGATTGATGGAGTATCGGAAGGAAGGGGTGTCTCGGTGAATTCCGGGGTGGAGGTGTCGGCTTCTGTGGGAGGAGGAGCTTGCTCGGTTAATTCTTTAGCTACCGCAGTCTCCAGAACAGCCGTTTTTGCTACTGCTTCTGCAAGTTTTGCCTGCACTGTTTCTTCAATACTCGCATCATCAGCTTTCTCTGTTGGCAATAAACCGGTACCACATGCGCTTAAGATCAACGATAGAAAAATAATTACTGAAACAAAACCGGTTAAACGCTTCATGGATCAACTCCTCTTCTATGATTGGCTTAAAAAAAACAATCCCAGCGTTAGTAATGACGTTGTTCCTTGTAATTCGGCAGTGTTGAGTATATCTAACAGGCCAGCATTGTTTTATATGTATATTTTAATAATAGCATAACCTATATCTTATTTCAACAAACGTGTGAAGAAAAGTTACCCCAATTATGAGTACAATAATTCTTATTCAGGTTGAAATCTTGGTAAAATAGGGATGGTAGATCATTCCCCCAGAGGAGAAAGTATAATGTCAGCTGACGGTGAATCCAAATTTCCAGAAGAGCGCCGTCTGGTAAGTGTGCTTATTGGGGATATCCTGGGTTTTTCCACCCTGGCGGATCAGCTGGATCCTGAAATTGTCAGCGGCCTGATGCGGGATTTGTGGTCGCAGTTTAATAAGATCATCGAGGAGCATGGGGGTTTTATCGATAAACAGCTGGGGGATTCCATAATGGTGATCTGGGGAGCACCTGAATCCCTGGAAGATGACGCAGAAAGAGCGGTCTCTGCCAGCCTCGAACTCTTTGCGGGATTGAATAAATTCAAAGAAAATAGTGAACATCCAGCGATCAAGTCGCTTCGGCTCAGGTTGGGCATTCACACTGGTCTCGCTCTCACCGGTTACCTGGGAGTCCATGGGGAATACACCGTATTGGGTAATACGGTAAGAATAGCTCAACGAATGGAAGAAGCCGCCGAACCTGGCTCGTTACTTATCAGTGAAGCAACCTACCAATCTATCCGGGGAGCTTTCCAGGTTAAACGCTTAACGCCCGTTCAACTGGACGGGACCAAAAAGCTGGTAAATATTTTCCAGATTCTGGAAGAGCTGCCTCAACCCACAAAACTTCGCTACCGCAGCAAAGGCGGACTGGAAACCATCCTGGTTGGCCGGGAAAAGGAAATGGCTCGCCTGGAGGACTTGTTTCAGCACACCCGCCAGCAAAACAAAACTCAGCTGGTTCTCGTCTCCGGCGATATGGGAGTTGGAAAATCGCGCCTGCTTTTTGAATTTGCCGGACAGCTGGAAACAGAAAATCCACAGCTGACAGTTATGTCCAGCCGGGCGCTGGAACAAACTTCCCAGGTACCGTTTTACCTCTGGAAGGAACTCTGGTCCAATCGATTTGAGTTAAATGAAGATGATCCGGTTGAATCTGCCCGGAATAAAACCATTAACGGTGTCCTAACTCTCTGGGGAAAGGCATTGGGCGAAGTGACAGCCGTGGAAGCTGCCCATTTTTTAGGCGACCAGATTGGCGTTCAGTGGGATAAAAGCCCCTACCTGGAACCCTTCAGCACAGATCCCAAACTGAGAACCGAGCGTGCTTTTCTTCTCCAGGCAGAACTGTTCGATCGGGCATCGCAGCGAGGACCTGTTGTCCTTATTCTCGATGATTTACAGTGGGCTGACAGCGGAAGCCTGGCAATGATAAATTATCTCTGGAAATCAACTGGCCGGGAGATGCCGCTGCTGATTTTGTCTTGCGCCAGGACGGAATTCATCCAGGAGAATCCTGAAATTTTCCACGATATTGAGCAAATTGAGCTTAAGCCGCTGCCAGTCTCGAGTGAAATTGTCCGGGATGCCTATCCAGCCCTGAAAAAAGCGTCAGACTCACTGTTATCTGCCCTGGCTGAACGAGCCGAAGGAAATCCTTATTTTCTGGAGGAGATGGTTAAAAACGTGCTGGGATCAGAGGGTTTCACCATGGAGGAAAGTGATCCGCTTCCAGCCTTGCCCGGGTCAGTGGAAGAGCTGCTTCAATCGCGTCTGGATTCTCTTTCAATGGAAGGAAGAGCAACTGCATTTTTCGCAGCAATAGCAGGACGTGTATTCTGGAAAGGAGCTGTCCTGGCTGCCTTCCGGGGATCACCTGGAGTTACCAAAGCCCTTGATATCTCAAACCACAACATTGTGGGTAAAGTTCAAGTTGCTCTGGATGAGTTAATGGAAAAGGAGCTGGCCTTTCTCCGGGTTGGCAGTGCTTTTAGCGGAGAAAGGGAGTATATCTTTAAGCATTCCCTACTCCAGGAACAAGCATATCAGCGCCTGCCGGAAGATCTCCAGGCAGAAACCCATCTCGTATTAGCGGAATGGCTGGCTGAACGTGCCAGTCCTGAACGAAGCGTATGTGTTGCTCAACACTTCGAAGCTGCCGGTGTCTACGATAAAGCCCAGGCTTATTATACGAAGGCCGCAGAACATGCCCGGTCAAAAGGCTACGATAAAGAAGCGGATGATTTACAGTTCCATGCCAGGACGCTGCCTGAGAACAATATTGGGCAAGGGGGGAAATGAATAAAATTTACCTGGAGGACATCCCCTTAGAAGATGCCCAAAAACGGTTTCAATCTGCTCTGGAAGAAACAGGATTATGGCAAACCCTCGGGGTAGAGCAGATACCTCTTGACGAAAATGCGATCGGGCGGGTGTTGGCTGCAACTGTGTGGGCAAAAATCAGCTCCCCTCACTATCACGCTTCTGCTATGGATGGATTTGCAGTCAGAGCTGAAGATACCCACGGTGCTTTGGAAACTGCCCCAGTCTCTCTGTCTTACGGCAGCGGGACAGTGTATCTGGATACCGGGGATCCCTTGCCCGATTGGGCTGACGCCGTGATCCCGATTGAAAATATTGAACCGCTATCGGCAGAAGGAAATATCTCGGACGATCCCCGCCGCCCCCAGGTCATCCGCATTCGGGCCCCAGTTTCTCCTTGGTCTCACGTCCGGGAAATGGGAGAAGATATGGTGGCTACTCAACTGGTGCTGCCTTGTGGCCAGCGGCTGAGGCCAGTAGATCTTGGAGCCGCAGCAGGCTGCGGGTACGACCGGCTGAATGTCGCCCGAAAACCAAAAGTTGCTCTAATTCCGACCGGTACAGAACTGGTATACCCCGGGGATCCCCTGAAAGAGGGGGATATCATTGAATACAATTCCATCGTTCTGGCCGCCAAGATAAATGATTGGGGGGGAGCAGCAAGTCGTTTTGATAATATCCCTGACGATTTTGACCAGATTAAGACTCAGGTAGTTCAGACTGCTTCTGAGTTTGATCTGATCCTGCTGATCGCAGGTTCATCGGCAGGTTCGGAGGATTATTCTTCCCAGATTGTGGAGAAAACCGGCAAACTGTTGGTGCACGGCATCGCGGTCAGACCGGGGCACCCGGTAATATTGGGCGTTGTAGAAAAAGAGGGGAAGAGTACACCAATCATCGGTGTGCCCGGTTATCCTGTGTCTGCCGCATTAACAGCTGATATTTTTGTAGAACCCCTGCTTGGTAAATGGTTGGGACGATTACCCTTAGAGCCTCATACCATTCCTGCAGAAATTACCCGTAAGGTGAATTCAAGGGCAGGAGATGATGAGTACTTGCGTGTGGCAGTCGGTTTTATTGGCGGCAAAGCGCTTGCCGCTCCTTTATCCCGCGGATCTGGTGTGATAACTTCGCTGGTCCGGGCAGATGGACTGGTAATCATTCCCCGGGGTATCCAGGGTTTACAGGCAGGAGAACAGGTTAGTGTGCAGCTTCTCCGCTCTATTGAGGAACTGAAGAATACCATTTTTGTGATTGGCTCTCATGATATTTCGCTGGATTTGCTTGCTCAATTTCTTTCTCCCTGTCAGCGCCGCCTGGCTTCTGTAAACGTCGGCAGCCTGGGAGGTATCATGGCATTAAAAAGGGGTGAGACGCACTTGGCCGGCGCTCATTTGCTTCACCCTGAAAGTGGGGAATACAACCTGCCATATATCCAGGAGCATCTCCCTGGCAGGGCGCTGCGGGTAGTGACCCTGGTAGGCAGGACGCAGGGCTTATTTCTAGAAAAGGGCAATCCGAAAAAGATCCAGGGTTTGGAAGATTTAACCCGGAAAGATATCAGTACCGTCAATCGTCAGCGCGGCTCAGGAACCCGGCTGCTGCTGGATTTCCACCTTAAACAATTGGATATTCTACCGGAGAGCGTAAACGGATATGCCCATGAAGAATTCACCCATTTGGCGGCAGCGGCGGTTGTAGCTTCCGGACGGGCTGATTGCGCCCTGGGAATCGAAGCCGCTTCCTATGCCCTGGACCTGGGCTTTCTTCCCTTGTTCACAGAACGATTTGACTTGCTGATTCCGGAAGAGTTTGTCTCGGGAGAACTGCTCAAACCCCTCTTTGAATTATTGGAGGAACCTCGTTTCAGGAACGCTGTTGCTGAACGTCCGGGTTATGATGTCTCAGAAATGGGTCAGGTGGTAGCGATTCTTTCCGGCACCGAATGAAACAGTCAAGTTCAGCGAAAAAACAGCACAATATTTCCGGGATTCCTAAAAATAATCAGGAATCGTACTCTCAAATCGTAATTGTCGTCTATAATTATTGTGGTTAAAAAGCAATATTCATAATTTGGAGAGGAAGAACGATGGCAGCGGTGAAAAAGAAAAAAGGCGTGATTGCGATCCTCACCGGCGGCGGTGATGTTCCGGGTTTAAATCCGGCAATCAGAGCAATTACCATACGAGCTTTACGGGAAGGGTATCAGGTAGTTGGTTTGAGACGCGGCTGGGCAGGGGTAACAGAGCTGATCCGAGATAAAAAAGCTGACAATCAGCATAACTTTGAAATCCTGACTGAAGAACGGGTGAATAAAATGGGGAGAACAGGGGGAACTTTTCTCCACACCTCCCGATCCAGACCAAGCAAAGTCCCCCTGGATGATATTCCAATTCACCTGAAGGAAGAATATAACCAAGAAATCAATGATCTTACACCTGAGGTAATCAAGAACCTGGATTATTTAGGGGTAGATTATTTAATTCCCATGGGTGGGGATGATACATTAAGTTATGCAGTGGAGCTGTATAAAAAAGGTGTAAAAATTGTCGGAATTCCCAAGACGATGGATAACGATGTCCCCGGAACGGATTACTGCATTGGATTCAGCACAGCAGTGACGCGTACCATTGAGATAGTGAACAATCTGCGGACAACGGCAGGCTCTCATGAACGATTCCTGGTCTTGGAAGTGTTTGGGCGGTATGCCGGATTCACAGCCATGCTGCCGACAATGGCTGGAGCTGCCAACCGCTGCGTGATCCCTGAATATAAATTCGATATTGAAAGGTTGACTGAGCTGCTGGCAGAAGACAGGAATCACAATCCCAGCCGCTATTCCATTGTGCTGGTTTCTGAGGGTGCCATGTTTAGCGGTGGAGAGATGGTTTTTAAGGATTCCAGGCTAGATGCATATGGGCATAAAAAACTAGGTGGTATTGGTGATCTTGTTTCAGAAGAGTTGAAGAACCGCTCCGCAAAATATAACAATGGCAAGAAAATAAATGTTGTCAATCAGAAACTGGCTTACCTGGTTCGGGGCGGAAGTCCCGACGCGATTGACTCGATAGTTCCCATGGCATACGGCAACCTTGCCCTGGATTTGATCTTAGAGGGTGTACACGGCCGGCTGGTAGTATTGAAGAACGGCCGCTACGATAATATGCCGATTGAGGTATTGTGTGCCGACAGTAAAACCGTGGATGTTGATCGATTTTATAACACAGACCGCTTGCGACCTTTTTATAAGAAATTTGCCATGAAACCCTTATTTATCATGATGGATTAGGGATAATAAATTATTCCCCAAGTGGATTACCTTTCAGACTGGGTGATTGAGTATTCTGCCTCTCAATGCTATAATCAACTTATCAGGTTACACCCGTTGATCATCAAAAATTTGGAGAGAATACAATGATTACTGGTGCTGGTAAAAAAAGAAGTTTCATTCCCGGCTGGTTTTGGCTATTATTTATCGGTGTTCCGATTTGTATCCTTACCAGGTGGTTTTTCTGGTGGTTCTTTAGCCCGAGCTATAAAAGAACATCAGCCGTTGAAATTGATACCCCTCGCGCTGATCCCATACGATTGCCGGTTAAAAAGGATGATTTCCGCAAACTCAAAGGCGTTGGACCCAAGATTTCCGAAGCCTTGCACAAGGCTGGAATCCTCACCTATCAGCAGCTGGGGTTATTAAACCCGGAAGAGTTAGATCAGATTCTGAAAAGCGAAAATGTTCCCAGCGCGAATGCTGGTTTTTGGCAGGCGCAGGCAAAACTGGCAGCTGCTGAGGATTGGAAAAAACTAAAGGCACTGCAAAATAAGTAAAAAGAATAAGGATCCCGGAGTTTTTAAAACTCCGGGATCCTTTTATTTTTAAACAATTTTATCTAGAAACTGCCAGCTTGACCATTTTTCCCGATTTGTCAAATGTCACCCGGGCATAATGCCGGTGCACGATCTGCCCGCTGTGCTGCGGAATCTCAAACTTTTTACTTAATGTGACCACATGACGCTGGTGCAGGTGTTCTCCCCGAACCTTGCTGCCAAATTGGGCAGTGGCGCATTGATGTCCTTCACCGCTGCAGATGTCTTTCTCTGTGCTGAGCACCATCTCAGCATCCTCCATACCCGGCAGGTAGCGTTTGACAACGTGTTTTACATGGATCAGGGTTGGGGATGGAATATCGGTGGTTAAGTTAGACCGGTCACAGACTGTTTTCACCTGGGTAGGGGTTTGTCGCGGGATCCAGACTGTTTTGGGCTGTTTCCGCAGGGCAGTATCAGGACTTGCCAGAGGATCTCCAAAATGCAGGAATGAAATTAAAGTCTTTTGATCTTCACCGTCCAGGTAACCCTGTCTTTTGTTCATTTCCCTGGCTAATTCGATTTTAGATTTCTGAAGAGCAATACCGCTAGCGAAACCCTGGTCAATGAATTTCCAGAAATAATCAGCCAACAGGTCCGCTGCAATCAATGGCGAAGCAACAGAACCATATGCGGTTACAGTTGAACCAATCACGGCATGGGATCCGCGGGAAAGATACTTTAAGGAAATGGAATCTTCAACTTCCCTGCCGTTGAGGTGTGCCCCGTAGCAAGCTTCGGACAATACAAATAAAGGTGCATCATCGTAGGCATTGATATCCTGCGGACGCAAAGCTATCGGATAATCAGGTCCAACACTGCCGTTGGTGAAATCTTTTTGACCGTACCAATCTGGCGAGTCTTCTACTCCATGTAAATTGAAGTAGCCGTAGCGGGTCACGGGAACTGGAATTTCAGTATGTTTACCAAAAGGCGGAGAAGTAACCAGATTTCCTTTTTCCTCGATGGTTTTAAAGACATCTATTGAGGCTTGTTCCCAAGCCTCTGCGACATAGCCAAAACTGTTATTATTTTGGACACTGATGCTCCAGAGCTGTGAAAGCCAGAGGATAAACCGTTCCCAGAGAGTTTTGCCCTCTTCATTTTTCCCCATGTGGTGTTCAGATATATTTCGGAGAATGTCCAGAAGCAATCCGGGATCATTACCTGCGCCTCCGGGCAGCCTGCCTACGGGCCATTCAGGTATAAAGTAATTTTCATCGATGGTGCCGTAGGGATTATCTGATGGTACTTCGGTATCAATATCCGCAACTGGATTCGGCAGCTTGTGGTAGGGGACTACATCTGGCCCTCCAACAATAAGCAAAGCCCCAATCATCAATCCTTTTTGTGCCAGGGCTTTATCCAGGTCCACCAGGGCCAGTTTTAATGCCCAGGGATCCTCGGAAAGGGTTGGTTTTAATCCAAAATTTGCCATACTGGAAGGATCATCAGCTAGCAGCATCACTGCGCCCCAACCGGGTTTTAAGCGGACAGCGTAGGTGGTTTTTTTCATTTCCTCGATGATAATTGTTGAAGTTTCGGGACCGTATTTCTTTTCCAGCCCCTTGCGGGTGGAAAAAACAATGTACATGGGGAATCTGCTGTCTGATCTAATAGCGTTCTTCTGGTCTCCAAATTCGAGATCATTGTCTATTTGGATCAGAGTCTCAGCAGATAGCGGACCTTTCGCTTTATTGGTTGAATTATCTTCGCCAGCTGAAAAAATAACTGGTCCGGCGGGGAGTTGATTCCAACCCAGGGCTCCACTCACAGCGGCCGGCACTCGAACATCGATATGGGTCTGCAGGACATCCGGCCACAGGTTTTGATATTGGTGATTTTCACCCCAAAGGCGCTGGGCAACCTGGCCGGTTACATCATTAGAGGCGGCTTTGTGAAGCATTCCCACGCCCCGATCGGATTGGCCTCCCTTGATGAGGGCATCAGCCAGGATCAAAGTGCAGGTGATGCTGTCAGGCCATTTTTCCTGATAATGCTCTACCAGCTGACGGACTGCCATTTCCGGGGTGTCCGGATCCTGAAGCAAAATCGCCAGGTGTGTGACTGCAGCTAACGCCGATTCGGGATTTGACCCCAACAGTCCGGGCAGTTTTTCCGTTGCCCCAGCCAGATCGTTATTATTAATACAGGAACGGATTTGAGCCAGGACTTCTGCCCATTCAGGTAAAATTCCCCTGACATCCGGATCACGGAAAATTCTCTTGTTTGGCATTAGAGAATACAGTTCACCGTATATTCCCCCCAGGTTTCCCTCAGATAGAGATATTTCAAATCTCAGCTCCTGCGCTTCAACATATTCAGGATCCGCCTGGCATATTTTTTCTACTTGGGTTGCAGCCTGATCTGTATTGAGGTCTTTGGCTACTGCCTGCGCGTGAAATAATTGGACAGGCAAATCCCCAGGAAAGGCGGCGAGCCAGCCAAGGGCAGCTTTTCTGATAAACCCATATTCATTGACGGCTGCAGCAACACCCAGCAGGTCCAGCAGTTGCGCTCTAGCCCAGGGTTCGCCTGGACGAGGAGGGGAGTAGGGGGATTTTTTCATAAGCTTTTTATCCAGAATTAAGTTGGATGTTTGGTTTCAGTGAGTTTATCAATTAGGGAGATCATTAAACCCGTACTTCTTTTTTCGGTTCGCCATGCACAAGGTTTAATGTCACTAATACACCAAGCTGTCGATGAATTTTCAAGTCATGAGGGGCAAGTTTGGAGGCTTTCCGGAGCATTCTTTCTGCCCTTTCATATTGTTTCAGCTCTTTTAAAATCCTGCCTGCCTGGTAATATCCTTCCGGTTCTCCTGGTGCAATTTCAATGGCTTTTTGAATTTGATCCAAAGCCAGTTCATATTGACGGCGATCATTGTGAACCCGTCCTAATTCAAGCACAGCCTCATAATTGGGATCAATAAGGCTCTTAGCCTTGTGCAGGTGGTGAACAGCCTGATCTAGTTGCCCGGTTTTTCGCAACATCCGGCCCGTTGTGAGATGAAGGTGAGCTTTTTGTTCCCGGGTATGTCCGATTTCTTCATTATTAAGTACATCCTGGGCTGTTCGAACTGCCTGATCCACTTCACCAGCTTCCGCGAGGGTGGAGACAAGCTCAAGTACCAGGGGATATTGGTCTGGATGATGACTGCCAATAATTCTCAATTCATCGATGGCAGCCAGAGGACCTTCTATATTTTTTATCATTCCAGCCCGCTGTAGTTTAAGATCAAGGTCGTTTTCTTCCAGGGATATTGCTTTGTCAATCACCCGCAATGCCTGGTCCGGCTGTTTTTGGGCAGCTAATGTCCTGGCGAAGAGAGCCATTAGATCGGTATCATGCGGATCCTGTCCCAACAGGGATACCAGATGTTTTTCCGATTCGCGGTAGCTGCCATTTTCAAATGTAATCAGTGCGGCAGTTTTTCTGGTTTCTTTGTGTTCCGGCGCCAGAGAAAGGGCTTTGTTTATGCTCGCCAGTGCTTCCGGCAAGCGGTGAATAACCCGTTTGCTCAGGGAAAGCTGGATCCAGGCGTCAATAAAGTCAGGCTTAATGGAGAGGGCTTTTTCAAATGCCTTTATGGCTGGCAAAGGCTGTTTACCCTTCAGGTGCAGTTTGCCCAGCGCCAGGAAATGACCGGCATACTCTGGTTCCAATTCAATTGCCTGGTGGTATCGGTTGACTGCCGCCCCGTAATCCAGGGTCATTTCCGCTGCTAGCGCATACCAGCGAGGTTCGTCTTCCCAGATTTGAAGAGCTTTCTGAATTGACTCTTCTGCAGAGATCAAGTCATCGATGTGTTTTGCTGCCAGTCCGAGCAGAGCCATAAAGAGAGGAACCTGGGAATGGTTGGCTCTTTTTGCGACTTCCAGGGCGGAAGCAGCTGCCTTGTAGGCTGTTTCCGGCTTGATGTTTAGCAGCGCCAGGGCGATTTGGGCGTCCAGGATGGCATTTTTCCCCAGATCTTGCAGATTGTCCAATGCTGTCTGGGAAGCAAATACTTTTTGCCTGCTGTGCCGGAACGACGCAATCAGAGCTGCCAGTTCCTCAGGGGTTTCCGCGGTTTTTTTGAGTTCCTCCGCGTTTTCCTGGTTTGGTGAAAACACAGCATCTCCCCGGGCTTTTAATTTACTGACCAGCTGGGGATCTACTTCCTGTTGATAAAGGGCTTGAATACATTCCTGGAAAGATTTTGAGACCTCATTGGATAAAGCACTTTGATCAGGAGCATGGCGGATGGCTTTCAGCGCCTCAGAAAAACGGCGGGCTTCCGCTCTTGTGACATATGATTGGGCAAGTTCAAAAATGACTCTTTTTTCACTGGAGGTCAGATCAGCTGCGTGCTGGATATGTTTAGCAGACTCATCCCAGAGATGGAGTTCCTGGGCGGTTTTTCCAAAAGCAATTTCAACCGCAGTGCTGAAAGATTTTTCTCCTCCAGCCAGTTTGTGCCATTTTTCCACTGCCTGAACAAAACTTTCCCGGGCTTTTTCTAGATTGCCCTGCCTATTTATGATCCGGGCCTGAAGGGCGATTACCCTGGGAAAGTCAATTTCCTTTGAGACAAGCAGATTGCTGATTTCTGCAGCTTTCACTTCCTGATTATGGTCAAGAGCAATCTCGGCAGCCAGACAAAGGGAATGAATTTGAGCTGACAGAAGTTTTCCGCCTTTTCTTAGTTGATCCAGGTCAAGGTCGGAAAGAATCTCCTCTGCCTGATCAATCCTTAATGTGGCACAGGCTAAATCGGCTGCATAAGCACGGGCTTCAGCGATCTTTTCTTTCCTCTCTGATTCAGCCAGGAACCCGGCTAAAGCCTCCTGGGAGTGATAGAAAGCTTCTTCATCAGAGGAAACCTGCTGTTGAACCCGGGCCATCTTCGCATGCAAATCCGGATCATCAGGAGATAAGTCCAAGGCATTTGAGAGGCTGGCAATTGCAGCCTGGAAACGATCCTGTCCTATCAGTAAATCGGCCTTTTGTATTCTCCACTCTGGCTGATCCAGGTCGGCGCTGATGGCTTGATCAAGCAGTTCCAGGGCTTGTTTGGGATTGCTGTTCATCTCAAATCCAGCTGCCAATCGCGACCAGATTTTCGGCAGCAGGGGGGAGGGCGTTGGATTTGCCTCGCATATATTGACAGCTTTTGTGAGGCATTTCATGCCAGTGTCAAAATTACCAATTTTAATTAATTCGTCCCCGGCTAGTAATAAATCTTCCGGCTGGATCTCTTCAAAGTTGAGGATCTTGGAGAGAGTTGCTGCTGCCTCTTCATCATTACCAGCTGAAGCATATGCTTTTCCAAGATGGATATAAGCGGCATGGTGATCGGGATCAATCCGCACCAATTCTTTTAAGGCTGAAATTCCCTGCTCTGGAGATCCTAGAGTTAAGGTAAAGTCAGCAATCCAGGATAAGTTCTCCGGATCATGCGGGGCGATCTCCGCAGCATGTTTTGCTGCTTCGAGCGCGTTAGGGGTTAAGTTTACGGATTGATACGCTTCTGCTAAACCGCGGGTGAGAGGCAGATTCTGGGGATATTTTTCATGGCCTTCTTTGAGGGATGCAATTGCCGTTTCAATCTGTCCCAATTGTATAGCAGTCTTTCCCAATCCCAGACTGATTCTTGGTGACCAGGAAGGATCTGATTTTAACGAGGTGTTTTGCGCTTTTTGGAATGATGAAATAGCTTCCTGATATTCTCCTTCAGCTGCCTGTGCTTCCCCAAGCAGGGCAAAAGCGATCTCATTTTCCGGATCAATTGAAAGGGCTTTTTCTAAGGCTCCAGCAGCAGCTTTGGGATTGGCGCCGATTCGTAAATGAGCATCTGCATACTGCAGGTAAGGTTCTGCCTGCTGGGGATCTTGATCCACAACCCGGGCCAGATAGGGGAGGGCTCCCCGGGGTTCATCCATATCCAGCAGTAATTTTCCATAAATAGCATTGGCTTTACCATTTGCCGGGTATCGTTTCTGTAGATCTTTGAATGTGGTGCGGGCTTGTTTCAGATGCCCCAATTTGTAATAGGAGAAGCCTAATCCGTAATGAATATCATAAACAGTCTTTTGATCAACATCCTCTGTCTCTGCTGAAGCTGCAGCATTTTGAAAAGTTTCCAGAGCTTCCGATTGGTGATGATTGTCGTTTTGAATCTCCCCTAACTTTAAAAGCACACGGGCATGGGTCGAAGCGGCAGTTACCCCGGATTTTAAGGTTTGAATGGCTTTATCGGGCGCTTTTGATTCCAGCAGACTGGCTGCAAGGGCGATCCAGGGTTCCTCCAGCTGGGGAGAAACCTCAACTGCCTGATTCAGATGAGCAAACCCTTCATCCTGTTTTCCCAGGGAGAAGAGAGATTTGCCTTTTAATGAATGGGCACTGCTGTTATCTGGATCCTGTTCGAGGATTTGATTGCAGGCTGTAACAGCTCGTTTGGATTGTCCTGCTTCATAGGCACAGGCAGCAAAAGATAACAAATCTATCAAAGGCAGATAGGGTTCTGGTTGTGATTTTGCTTCTTTTCCAGATTGAAGTTTGCTCAGGATATTCGAGCGAGTTTCCAGCGCGTCCTTCCAGGTTTCTGCCTGTTCCTGATATCCTGCCAGTTTCCTGTGCAGCGAGATATTCTGGGGGTTAAGCAATGATGCGATTTGAGCTTGTTTTGCTGCAGATGAATGATTTCCCAACCGGCTAAACGCTTCAGCAAGTACCAAATTGGTCTGCAGGTGGTTAGGATGTTTTGATAAATATAATTGGGCTGATTGGACACTTTCTTCCAGATTACCAACCTGGAGCAGTACTGAACTTAAGTTTTCCGGGGGAGATTTCCCTCCATCGTTTTTTTCTAAAGCCAGTAATGCTAACTGTCCCGCCCGGGTTTTCTGGTTCTGCGACAGCGCGTATTCTGCAAGCGCAGTGATAAGTTCTGGATGTTCTGGCAGCGGATCCTGTAATTTGCTGATTAGATCACCAGCTGCGGCATAATATTTATTATCCAGCAAAGAGCGGATGATATCGGATACTTCCTGAACATTCTCCTCCATTCCCTCCGGCTCGCTGATCGCTTTTGTTAATTCCTGCCAGGCCTTATCGTTCACCTGGGGCTGCTGAAGACCCGCCCTGACCTTATTCAGGTTGGCAGCGAGTTTGCCATGCAGCTTCTGATTTTGATCGGCCGCTTCTTTGAGCAGCTTCAAAGCGGCTTCTGAGTTTCCAGCCAGCTGATTGAGAAGACTGAGGGTAACGCTCTCCTGGATGCTTGAGGGTTCCAGCTTTCCTTTTACCAATAAGGTTTGAGCGACTTTTGCTCCCAGGTCAGGATCTTCCTTATTTAACGCCTTAATCCAATTTTCCAAGCTGGCGGCATCCATAGTAAACAACACCCCGCTCAGCATCTCAACCTGGGCTTCCGGGGATAAAGGTCTGGAAAGCAGGACTTGGGTCCCGAGTTCCGGGTTTAGAGCCTGGACAAATTCCGACTGATCTTCGACTAAATCAAATAAACAAGTCAGCGGAAAAAGCCAACCGTCCTGCGGAGAAAGCTGACCGATAATTTCCTGCCAGGTTTTGCCTGAATTCTTTTCTCCAAGCAAGGCAAGACTTAATTGGAAAGCATCGCTGAGGCTCAGGATCTGATCTGTGCTATTTTCATAATCCTGATAGGTTTGGTGAACCTGGTTCCTTAACTCAGCAGGAAGGTCACTGAATGAATTAATTGGCCAATTCACCAAATCCGAATACTCCCTGTTCAGCACCGCGGCTCCAATCCTGCCCGGAGTCCAGTCAGTTGGCTCGCTGCCGATTTCCTGAACCAGAATTTGAGAGAAGCCTTCGGATTCCAATTTCCCCCAGATTGGCCCAGCGCGTCTAAGTGCGGGGATAGCCCAGGACCAGGACGCTTCCGGAAATATTGTTTTAAGAGCGTTGATGATAAGAAGTTCCTGTTTTGCCATAATGATCCTGTTAATTAAGGCCGAGGTATAGTGTCAGGGTAATCCCCAGCATCATAAAGATAGATCCGCTGACGACTAGAAATACACCAATGCCTTTTGTGGTTTGAATAAGATTGGTTGTTGCAGTCATTAGCGAAGAAGCATTGCCGACCAGACCGGAAACATCATCCGCAATCCCTTTTTGGGTGATTTGCGCGATTGATTTGCTGATCGAACGGGTGTCTTGGCCGATGGACCTGATGATCAGAATTGCAACGCCGGTTGCAAAGGTGATCAGGCCGATCAGGAATAATCCTGAAGCCATGGCAGATAATACACGGGCAATATCATAGATAGTCATTTTAAAAACTCCTTTATACTGATTTCCTGTTATTGTGCAAGATGTATGCCGTATAGATAGGGGAGGCCGGTTGTTTTTTGCTGGATCTACTGAATAATGGATCTGGTATCCAATCCCGGCTTGATTTATCTATCTGAAGGTTATGATGCAAGACTTAAGCCAATTCTATTCGGGGATATTTGGGGGAGGGTAACCGGTTTTGGGGTAATCGATATTTGCAGGGGTGTGCGAGAAGGTGGCAGCCTGCTGTCCCCTTGCTATTGACGAATACAGGCCGGCAAGTTACAATTTTCCCTGCTGAAAATTTTATCGTCACCTGGATGTGGCGGTCTTTTTTTGTTCAGTAAAAGATGCCAGATTTAAGTATGGTAAGTTTTCGGCAGAACTATCAATACTCATCATTCT
>JBARSJ010000274.1:0-1852 GCA_049644685.1 Anaerolineales bacterium | reverse complement strand
ATCCAGGGGCTTTCAATGGAAGAACGCATGACTATATGCAATATGACGATTGAAGGCGGAGCTCGTTCCGGTATAGTCGCCCCTGATGAAACAACTTTTGAATACCTTGCGGGAAGAGATCGTTCGCCAAAAGGAGAAAAATGGGAAGCTGCCCTGTCCAAATGGAAAACATTGCCTACTGATAAAGAAGCCCAATATGATTCCTGTATCGTTTTTGATGCTGATAATCTAACTCCAATGATCACCTATGGAACCAATCCGGGTATGGGCATGCAGATCACTGATCGCATTCCCGAACCTGATATGATAGCTAGTCTGGAAGAACGTCAGACATTTGAAAAAGCACTGGCTTATATGGATCTTAAGCCAGGGACGCAATTAATCGATCATCCTGTTGATGTAGTTTTCGTAGGTAGCTGCACAAATTCCCGCCTTTCAGATCTACGCCAGGCTGCGAATGTGATGAAAGACCGTAAAGTAGCTAATGGCTTACGTATGCTGGTTGTCCCCGGTTCACGGGAGATCAAACTAAAGGCCGAAGCAGAAGGACTGAATGAAATCTTCACAAGCGCTGGAGCAGAGTGGCGAGAACCGGGCTGTTCGATGTGTCTGGCAATGAATGGTGATCAGTTGGAACCTGGCCAATATGGTGTCAGTACCAGCAACAGAAACTTCGAGGGTCGGCAGGGGAAGGGAGGTCGTACCTTTTTAGCCTCACCAATGACTGCAGCCGCAACAGCCATAAATGGCAAGATCACCGATGTTAGAACCATGCTAAGAGAATAAATATGAATACATACACGACCATTAGCTCTGTATGCATCCCCATGAAGCAAAAGAATATTGACACCGACCAGATCATCCCCTCTAGATACCTCAAGGCCATAGATAAAGCTAGCGTATCTGAGGGCTTATTTGCTGATTGGCGTTACAATGCAGATGGCACGCTCACAAAAGAATTCATCTTCAACCAACCTGAATACAAGAAAGCCCAGATCCTATTAGCTGGTGATAATTTCGGCTGCGGTTCATCCAGAGAACATGCACCATGGGCAATCTTGGGGTGGGGAATCAAAGCGGTTATCAGCACCTCATTTGCAGATATTTTCAAGAACAATGCCTTAAAGAACAGTTTACTTCCCATTACAGTGAATGAAGAGATACATCAATCTTTGTTCAATCTGGTCGAAAAATCCGCAGGTGCAGAGATAACCATTGACCTCGAGGCACAATCTGTGACACTTCCAGACGGGGAATCTTTTATTTTTGATATTGACCCATTTGTAAAGAAATGTATGCTGACCGGTGTTGATCAACTCGGCTATATCCTCTCACTCGAGGACCAGATTAGCCATTATGAACAGGATCATGAAAATTTCATTAACACCTAAATAAATCCGAATTTCAGGATTTGTATTTACTTGAGCAAAAACTGGATTTCGGAAAAGAATGAATTTGAGAGAAATATATGAAAATACTTGTGTATGATACAACCCTTAGAGATGGTACTCAGAGCGAAGGAATTTCTTTATCCTGTAATGACAAACTGCGCATCGCGCAAAAATTAGATGATATTGGTGTTGATTATATAGAATGTGGTTGGCCCGGATCAAATCCGAAAGATGCGGAATTCTTCCAACAATTGGAAAAACTTGACCTTCATCATGCAAAGATAACCGCATTCGGCTCAACCTGCAGAGTTGGCTCTAAGCCTGAATCAGATGCTAATATCATGGCATTGATGGCTGCGAATACATCAGTCTGCACAATTGTTGGAAAAACATGGACCTTGCATGTAAGTGAGGTGCTTCAAACGACGCCGGAAGAAAATTTACGCATCATTGAGGAAAGT
>JBARSJ010000273.1:0-24461 GCA_049644685.1 Anaerolineales bacterium | reverse complement strand
GTTTGGGGGCTTTTTATTTGTCTTCAAAGCCTGCTTCTGCCAGACGTTTTGCTTCATCCTCAGTGGATAACTCTTCAATAAAATCATCAATTTCACCATCCAGAACTGCTGCCAGCTGGTGAGAAGAAAAATTGATCCGGTGATCAGTGATTCGGGATTGAGGGAAGTTATAGGTACGGATTTTTTCCGACCGGTCTCCGGATCCTATCTGGGACTTCCGGTCAGCTGCTTGTTCCTGGTTTCTTTTATTTTCCTCGATTTCAAATAAACGGGCTTTAAGAATGCTCAATGCCCGGGCCCGATTCTGTGCCTGAGACCTTTCATCCTGGCACTGCACCACAATTCCGGTTGGTTTGTGGGTAAGCCGGATTGCGGTTGAGTTTTTCTGGACACTCTGTCCTCCCGGACCGCCGGCTTTATAGACATCCATCTCAATTTCGCTGGGAGAAATTTCTATTTCGTCAACATCATCCACTTCCGCCAGAACAGCCACTGTGGCTGTAGAGGTGTGGATTCTGCCCTGTGATTCAGTATCCGGGACGCGCTGCACGCGGTGGACACCGGACTCATATTTTAATTTGGAAAATGCACCTTTTCCTTTTATCAGGGCTGAAACTTCTTTTACTCCTCCCACACCGGTTTCTCTGAGAGAAAGCAGTTCTAATTTCCAGCGTTTCCTCTCAGCATACCGGCTGTACATCCTGAATAAATCACCGGCAAATAATCCCGCCTCGTCTCCTCCAGCCCCGGCTCGAATTTCAAGGATAACGTTGCGTTTATCGCGGGGGTCTTTGGGAATCAGCATCAGTTTTAATTGGGCTTCCAAATCTTCGATCCTGGATTTCAGATCATCAATTTCCAATTCCGCCAGTTCACGCATGTCGTTATCAGCGGATTCAGCCAATGAATGTACGCCCTCAAGCTGCTCCAGAGATTCCCTGTAGTCCTGGATGGCCTCTATGAAAGGATCCAGATCAGCTTTCTCTTTTCCCAGATCAGCTGCTAACTGGTAATCATTACCAACAGTGAGCAGCCCTTGGTTGACTTCTTCATACCGGGTTTCAATTCCGGTTAATTTTTCTAAAAGCATGGTCATTGTTTTTTTTCCTGAAGGATCAATTTAATTTACGCTGGGAAATTATACCATCTTGGGTGAGGAGGTGATGGGGTGAGGGGGGCCCTTCGATATGCGCTTACTTCGTTCGCGCTACTCAGGACAGGAGACTGGGGGAGAGGGTGAAGGGGTGACTGGGCGATGCGGAGACTTGGTGACGTGGCTCTTCGATATGACCTGTGGTTTACTCAGGATGCCTTGGAGTGAGCATCGGAAAACTACAGATAAAGCATTCTCTGTCTCCCCGCCTCCAAGTCACAAAGTCACATTGTCTCAATTCCTCCCAGTCACTAATTCGCAGAGTCACAACACTACCCTCTCTTCGACTACCAGCGACCCCTCAGATTTCCTCGGCGTCGCTGTCCGCTCTGAGAGTTTTTAGTATTTTTTATTTCCCAGTAATATAACTCATTGAGCGGAAGGAAACCCGCAGGGCTGAGAGCAGTCGAAATGGGAGGAGTATAGTTTTATTCTCTTCGACAACCCTGTCCTGAGTGAAATTGAAGGGCTCTGAGAGTTAATATGACTGGACAACAATGCCACAAAATTGCTTGCACAGGGTTGGTGTTAATGCTATAATGTGGTCGTTCAAACCCCACGTTAAGGTCAGATTAAACTTGGTTTATCCTCAATTCCCGCTTAAGCGAATATAAGTTGGTGTGTATTATTGGAAATCACTCCAATTGGATCTGTCTTGTATTATCTAGTAAATAAGGTCATCCCAAACGAGAAAAAATATGGAAACTAAAGAACTTTTCGAGAAACCTTTAAGCGATTTGCGTCAAATTGCTGAAGAATTAAATGTTGATCGAGCCGACAGGTTGAAAAGAGAAGCCCTGGTGTTAGAAATTCAAAGGGCTGATGCGGAGTTAAAGGGACGTGAGGTCCGGGGGGGAATCCTGGAGATTATGAGTGAAGGGATTGGATTTTTGCGGTCGGCAAATTATCAATCCGGACCGGATGATATCTATGTGTCCCAATCCCAGATCAGGCGTTTTGATTTAAGGAGCGGGGACCTGATTATCGGTCATGTTCGCCCCCCACGTAATTCTGAAAGGCATTACGGCTTGCTGAAAGCAGAGAGCGTTAATGGATTGGAGCCTGCCCAGGCAAAACGCAGACCGGAGTTCCATTCGCTAGTTCCAATTTTTCCTAATGAACGATTTGACCTTGAAACATCCCCTCATATTACATCTACCCGGTTGATCAACCTGATCACACCTGTAGGCAGGGGGCAGCGTGGATTAATCGTGTCTCCGCCGAAAGCCGGAAAAACCACAATTCTGAAGGAAATAACCAACGCGGTTTCATTAAAATATCCCGAAGTTCATTTGATTGTGGCCTTGATCGGCGAACGACCGGAAGAAGTGACGGATATGGATCGGTCGGTGGATGCGGAAGTGATTTCATCAACATTTGATGAGCCGGTCTCTTCCCATGTTCGGGTGGCGGAGATGGTTTTGGAACGCTCAAAACGCCTGGTGGAATCTGGAATGGATGTAGTAGTGATGCTTGATTCCATAACCCGTATAGCCCGGGCTTACAACCTTGTGGTTCAACCGTCTGGACGGACTCTTTCAGGCGGTATTGATCCCTCAGCCCTCTATCCGCCAAAAAGATTTTTTGGGGCTGCTCGAAATATTGAAGATGGGGGATCATTGACAATTATCGCTACTTGCCTGGTTGATACTGGCTCCCGCATGGATGATGTGGTTTATGAGGAATTCAAGGGTACTGGCAACCTGGAGCTGCATCTTTCCCGGACTTTGCAGGAACGGCGGGTATTCCCGGCAATTGAGATTTCACGTTCCTCGACCAGAAGAGAAGAACTTTTACTTGGTCCTGATCTCACTCCCCGAGTTTGGCTGATGAGAAGGATGTATGATCAAATGGTTACCGATCCGCCGCATGGCGCAGGAATGGATCAATCGTCAGCTACGGAAACGATTTTAAAAAGAATCAGCGAAACTAACGACAACGAAGAATTCCTGGCCACCTTGAACGAGTAATATATCCAGCTGAGAAAAAATCTGTGAAAAATAAAAGAGAACTGCTTCTTTCCTGGTCTCTCTGGATAATTGCCATCAGCCTTTTGGTTGGGGCAACTTATCTTGCCTGGCATAATTTTAACCCGGCACAACCTTCCTCTGCAGATCAGCCCCAAATTTCCCTCGCGTCCACGTCTAACAATCAGGATCCGGCGTCAATCAGGATTCCTGATTTTGTGCTGTTTAACCAGGACCCCTCGATTCGCCGAGCAGCATTGGTGAATACGGAGATTCCGGCGAGAAAAAATATCAAGCCGCTGAAGTACCAGGTTGAGTTTAATGATTCTGTATTTGGGATTGCAGCTCGATATGATCTGGAACCGGAAACAATCCTCTGGTCAAATTATGATGTACTCCAGGATAACCCCCATTCTTTGGCGCCGGGCATGGAGCTGGTGATACCCCCAATGGATGGGATTATTTATGAGTGGCAGGAAGGGGATGATGTGGAGACAGTGGCCACAACCTTTAAGACCGATCCGGAACTTATAATTAATTGGATAGGTAATGATCTGGATTTAGTAAATCCCGAATTTAAACCGGGCAGTTTGGTGATGATCCCGGAGGGACAGCGGAAATTTCAGCAGTGGATCATTCCCACGATTGCCAGAGGAACAGCGGGAGTATCCGCTGGTGTCTATGGGGAAGGTGCCTGCAGTGGACCTTTTGACGGTCTGTATGGAACTGGTGGTTTCATCTGGCCTACTCTCGGTCATACCCTGTCGGGGAATGATTACTGGTCCGGACACCTGGCAATTGATATTGGATTAGTGGCTGGAGAACCGGTTTCGGCGTCCGATTCCGGAGTAGTGGTGTTTTCGGGGTGGGCAACCGGCGGATATGGGAATGTGATAATTATTGATCATGGGAATGGATACCAAACCCTTTATGGTCACCTCAATGCTGCAACCTCATCCTGCGGAAGAAGTGTAGTTCAAGGTCAAAAAATCGGCTTGGGCGGCAGCACCGGTAATTCTACTGGAGCGCACTTGCACTTTGAGGTGCGGTACCTGGGAGGATTCGTCAATCCCTGGTTTGTGCTGCCGCCTCCCTAGCTGCAATTATTCAGATATTAAAGGAGAAGATATGAGTAAAGAATTTGAGGATCAGGATTTCGAAACCAACGTCATCGCAGAAACTGAAAGCTTTCTTTCCTGGCGGGCAGATGAACCGGATGGAGAGAGCACCTTCCATCTTGAACTGAATAATCTGACAGTCCATTTTTTTGCTGAAGAATGGGAAGAATTCCTCCAGCTGGCTGAGTTATTACTGGAACAGCGGAGGTAGATAATTAAAAGTTAAGGATCCCGGAGTTTTTGAAAACTCCGGGATCCTCTTTTTTTTAAAGGATCCGGTCCCTTAACTTAATTCAACTACTCACTCAGCCAGTTGAATGACTTGCTGACAGCCTTTTTCCACAGATTATATTGTCTCAATCGATCCTGGTCGGACATATCCGGAACCCAGGTATGATCTTCTTTCCAGTATGCCCGCAAACTATCCAAATCTTTCCAGAATCCTACAGCGAGGCCTGCGGCGAAGGCAGCGCCCACGGCAGTGGTTTCTGTGATCGTGGGGCGGATTACCGGCACGTTAAGCAGATCAGCCTGGAATTGCATTAACAATTCATTCCTGACCATGCCGCCGTCTACTTTCAAGGATTTGAGATTAATCCCGGTGTCTTTCTCCATCGCTTCTAAAATTTCCTTGGTTTGGAAAGCAGTTGCCTCAAGAGCTGCCCGGGCAAGATGAGCCTTGTTAATGTAGCTGGTTAACCCGGCAATTACTCCCCGGGCATCAGATTGCCAATATGGCGCGTACAAACCCGAAAATGCCGGTACAAAATAAATTCCCCCATTATTGTCAACCTGCCTTGCCAATTCTTCTACTTCTGATGAGTTCTTAATTAATCCTAAATTATCCCGGAGCCATTGAATCAGGGCGCCGGCAATCGCGATAGAACCCTCCAACGCATAAACTGGATCCTGGTCCCCGATCTTGTAGGCAAGCGTGGTTAATAATCCGTGTTTGCTGATCGCGGGATCCCTGCCGCTGTTGAGTAGCAAGAAACAACCAGTTCCATAGGTGTTTTTTGCATCACCCGGATCAAAACAGGTCTGTCCGAACAGAGCAGCTTGCTGGTCTCCCAGGATACCGGAGATGGGTAATCCCTCAAAGGGGCTGACAGCTTCTCCAAACAAATTACTGGATGAACAGATTCTAGGCAGTATCTGAGGGGGAATCTCCATGATTTTTAATATATCCGGAGACCATTCAAGTGTTTTCAAGTCCATCAGCATTGTCCGCGAGGCGTTAGTTACATCGGTGACATGCTGCCCGCCATTCACACTCCCGGTTAGATTCCAGATAATCCAGCTGTCAATATTTCCAAACAGCAAATCTCCTTGATCAGCGAGAGTTTTTGCCCCAGGGATATTTTGGAGAATCCACTTAATTTTTGGTCCAGAAAAATAGGTTGACAGCGGCAATCCTGTTGTCGCACGAAAACGATCCTGTCCTCCTTCGAGCCCTAAATCTCGGCAGATGGCATCCGTCCTGGTATCCTGCCAGACAATGGCGTTAGATACTGGTTTACCGGTTGATTTTGACCAGACAACAGTTGTCTCCCGCTGATTTGTAATTCCGAGGGCGGCCAGATCAGTAACTTTTTGATTTACTTCAGAAAGCGCACCTTCAATTACCTTAACTGCATTCTGCCAGATTTCTATTGGATCATGTTCAACCCAACCCGGCTGGGGGTAGAGCTGTTGGTGTTCTTTTTGATTGCTGGCGACAATTTCACCAGCTTGATTAAAAAGGATGCACCGGGTGCTGGTTGTTCCCTGATCCAGCGCAGCAATTAATGTAATCATAAATTTTCCTTGATGATTTTGGGATTTTCCTCTTTCCCTGCTGGAGACCCTTCACACTCGAGTCAATTATATCCAAAATGAACCTTGATTGTCAGCCCTGATTGGATTGAGATCAACTAACCCTGTTATTTGCCAGGGGAAGTCAGATGCTGGCTGGTGATTTTGTTCATAATTCAATCAGCTTTACGAGTAAAGCGGAGAGGTAAATCTCCTCACCTTGTAGGGGTGATTTAACCATGCTAAACTTACAGCACCAGAGGAAACCAGAGAGGCTCATTTTTTCCCGGGTATTTTGTTCCTTGCGTTTTTATCAGGAAAGGGACCTGCTGGAAGGGATATAATGAATCAGGTGGAAAAACTTACGGGTTCCCTGTGTTAAAGATATAATAATCATTTAAGAATCGGTTTCGTCCTTTCAGACCAGGTATCTGGATATGATATGCCTTCTACCCTTTATCTAATCGATGGACATGCTCTGGCATATAGAACCTACTTTGCGCTGACCAGCGGAGGTACTGCTTCGTCCCGCTGGTTAACCAGCGATGGAGAACCAACTGCCGGGGTTTATGGATTTACCAGCGTTCTGCTGCGTCTGCTGGAGCAGGAACGGCCTGATTATCTGGCGGTTGTTTTTGATACCGGGAAGACTTTTCGAGACGATCTATTCCCTGACTACAAAGCTACCCGGGAAAAAATGCCGGATGACCTGAGGGTTCAAATTGACCGGATCAGAAACCTGGTGGATGCATTTAATATTCCCCGGGCAGAGATGGAAGGATACGAAGCGGACGATGTCCTCGGCAGTTTGGCAAACTGGGCAGTGGATCAGGGATTGGCAGTAAAAATCATCACTGGAGACAAGGATCTGCTGCAGCTCGTTAATGATCGAATCACAGTCAGTCTGCCGGGAAAATCTCTCAGTGATGCCAGAGATTATTTCCGGGATGATGTAAAAGAATCGATGGGTGTTTGGCCGGAACAAGTGGTGGATTTTAAGGCGATAATAGGCGATAGATCGGATAACATCCCTGGGGTTTACGGTGTGGGCAAAAAAACCGCTGTGAAGTTATTGGAAGAATACCAAACCCTTGACCAGATCTACAATAATCTGGAGGCAGTACCGTCCCGTTTTCAGACCAAGCTTGCTGAAGGCCGGGAAAGTGCCTACCTTAGTAAAAAACTGGCCACCATTGTCAGTGATCTGGGAATAGAAATCGATTTGGAACAAGCCCGACCGGACAAATTCGATCCGCTGAAAGTTCGCGATTTATTCCGCAACCTGGAATTTGGATCCCTGCTTGGCAGATTGTCCAACGTAGAAGAGATATATGGAAAAACAGTTCCTGGACAGCAAATTTCCTTTTTATCAGGCGCAGAGGATGAAAAAAAGTCGGATTTTCTAATTGAACAGGAAATTAAGGGAGGGATCAAAGTAGAAATAATTAACACTGAAAAACAGCTGAAAGCCCTTGAAAAAACTCTCAATAAAGCTTCAGTAATCGCCTTTGACACAGAGACGACTTCCACTGATCAAATGCTGGCGGAACTGGTGGGAATCTCCCTTGCAGTATCGGGAGAAGGTGGTTATTACATTCCTGTGGGGCACAAGGAAGGAAAACAACTGCCGCTGGAACAGGTTCTGGCTGCGATTAAAAATTCGATGACTGACCCGGCTATTCAAAAAATAGGCCACAATATTAAATACGATTATATTCTTCTTGCCCGGGCCGGACTCAAAACCCATCCACTCAGTTTTGACAGCATGATTGCTGAATGGGTGATCAACCCGTCTTCACGGAACCTGGGATTAAAAAAATTATCCTGGGTCCGATTAAATCAATCAATGAATGAAATTGAGTCCCTGATCGGGAAAGGCAAATCCCAGATCACGATGGCTGAAGTAGCTATTAAGGATACCGCCAGATACGCAGTAGAAGATGCGGTAATGGTGCTTCTTTTGCAGCCGATTCTTGAAAAGGAATTAATCCGGGTAGGGAGCTTGGACCTGTATAACCAGATCGAAATGCCCCTGGTCTCTGTAATCGCCTCTATGGAGATGGAGGGAATTGGGCTGGATAAACAATTTCTTCAGGATATGTCTCTCCTGCTTGAAAAAGAATTAAATACACTGGAAGGGGAAATCCAACAGGCAGTCGGATATGAATTTAATCTGAATTCCCCCAAACAGCTTTCTCAAGCGCTTTTCTCAACTCTTGAACTTCCTCCCCCCAACCGGGGAAGTAAAACTGCCAGTGGTTATTATTCTACAGCTGCGGAAGTGCTGGAGACGCTTAAGGATGAACATCTGGTTCCAGCCTGGGTGCTTAAGTACAGGGAGTACGCAAAACTGAAATCGACCTATGTGGACGCCCTGCAGGATCAGGTTAATCCGGATACCCAGCGGGTGCACACTTCTTATAATCAAACGGGATCAGTCACAGGCAGAATTGCCTCTTCCAATCCGAATTTGCAAAATATTCCTATCCGGACTGAACTTGGCCGCCAGGTCAGAAAGGCCTTTGTGGCAACACCGGGTTGTTTGTTAATAGCAGTTGATTACTCCCAAATCGAATTAAGGGTAGCCGCACATATGGCGGGTGATCAGGCGATGCTGAAGGCGTTTCGGGAGGGACAAGATATCCATACCGCTACAGCTGCTGCAATCCATGATATCTCGCTGGACGAAGTGACCGAACAACAGAGAAGAGATGCCAAGGCGACTAACTTTGGATTAATCTATGGAATGAGCGCTTATGGATTAACCCAGTCAACAGATCTGACTCTGGCTGAAGCTGAAACTTTTGTGGAGACATATTTTAAGCGGTTCCCCGGAATAAGGGATTACCTGGATAAAATTAAGGAACAAGCCAAAGATAAAGGTTATGTAGAAACCCTATTGGGAAGAAAGAGGTATTTCCCGCGCCTGGCTTCAACTTCAAATTACAATCTCCGCCGTCGTGAAGAACGCGAAGCAATTAATGCTCCCATTCAAGGCACAGCAGCAGATATAATGAAGATGGCAATGATCTCAGCAGCAGAGAAATTGGAAAAATCCGGGCTATCTGCGAGAATGCTGCTTCAGGTTCATGACGAGTTGGTCCTTGAAGCCCCGGAGGGTGAAGTTGATCAGACTATTAAACTTATACAATCCTCCATGGAGAATGTATACTCACTTGACATTCCTCTGACAACCGAGGCAAAATATGGTGAGAATTGGGGTACACTAACGGAAACTGGATGAATGCAAATTGATGAAGAGAGTATTATATGACTGAACAAAATCAAGAGTTGCAAAATTTACTATCGAAAGGCAACTCAGCCGCCTGGGACCAAAACTGGGGAGATGCGGCTTCTTATTACCAGCAAGCGCTCGAAATTGACCCTGAGAATTTTAAAGCAATTTTGAACATGGGTTTGGCATATTTCGAAATGCGTGATTTTGCAGCATCCCTTGCATCCTATTCCAAAGCGATTGCGATAAACGCGGAGGATCCAGCTCCCTATGAAAAAATGTATCTGATTTACGCTGAGATTGGCCAATCGGCTGAGGCTGTAAAAGCTGCTCTCTATGCTGCTGAATCCCATCTGAAAAACGAGGATATCCAAAAGGCCATCGAAAACTGGAAGAGAGTAGTAGAACTGGATATGCAAAACATTAAAGCTCATGCTCGTTTGGCGATGGTTTACCAGCGTTTGGGAAAGAATAAACTGGCAATAAGTGAATATATCAATTCAGCCAGCCTGCTGCAATTTACAGGAAATACCAAAAAAGCAGCAGAGGCGATTGAAAGGGCGTTGCAATTTTCGCCTGAGAATATCATCGCTCTTCGTGCAAAGGAGATCCTTCATCAGGGCAGGCAGCTTCCCTTGCCGGAACCGATTATTAAAGAACCAGGAGAAGATCTGGTTGAGGATATCGCTCAGCTCGAACCACCGAAGCCGGTAGAACAAAAAAAGTTCGATAATCCTATTGCAGAAGCAGTTGATCGGGCAATGATTATTCTGGCTGGAGGGCTTTTTGAGGAAGCAATTTTTGAGAGAGGGGAGAAACTAGACCAGGAACGGGATTTAGACTCTGCATTAAGCTGGAACATCGATGGAGAAACGGACCTCACGGATGACAGTTTGCTGAAACTTCATATCAGCCAGGCGATTGAACACTATTCATCCGGTAATGAAAAGGAAGCCTCGGACAACATTAAATCAGCTATTGATGACGGATATACCAATCCTGCGGCATATTTCCTCTTGGGTTATTTGTATATTAAATTGGATCGCATAGAAAGTGCTTCCCGCTCTCTCCTCAAATCTGTATCTCATTCAGAGTTTGCATTGGGATCCAGATTGTTATTGGCAAGCTACTATAGCGGTATAGAGAGTTGGGTGGAAGCAAGCAAGGAATACCTTGAAGCATTAAGAATTGCTGATATATCCCTGGTGGAGAAGGAAAGTATAGAGGATCTGGAACAGCTCTATGAAGTGATGATGGATGACCTTGAATCGCAGGAAGGAGATGAAGCATACATTGAGATGAGTAAGCATATTGAGGGTATGCTGCTCAGACCTGATTGGAGAGATATCCTGATCGATATGCGGGGAAAAGCCGCCGGGGAAGGTGGAATCCTGCTCCCCAAAATGGATGGATTATTGGATGATCGCCGAACACAAATCATGCATGTCCATAGAAATATCATCGATATGGCAGCGGAAGGACATTATGGTGCAGCGATGGAAAAGGCGTTTTTTGCCCTTCGAAATGCGCCTAGTTTTCTCCCTCTCCATATCACTATAGGGGATATATTAATGGAGCAGAATAAAATTTCGGGTGCAGTCACTAAATACCTGGCAGTGGCGGATGTGTATACCGTCCAGGGTAAAACGGAACGAGCATTAGCGATGCTTGAAAAAGTGATTGAGCTGCAGCCGATGAATATCGAAGTCCGCCAGCGTTATATTGATTTGCTGGAAGAGTATGGAAAGAAAGAAGAAGCAATAAAAGAATATATAAATATCGCGGATGTATTTTATCCCCTGGCAGAACTTGATAGCGCTAGATCAGCATATTCCAAAGCCCTTGTACTGGCGAAAACACTCCCAGGTGATACCAGCTGGAGAATCAAACTTCATCAGCGCCTGGCAGATATTGATATCCAACGGTTAGATTGGGAATCTGCCTTACAGACCTATCTGGAGATAAGTGAGTTATTACCCCAAAATCAAAAGACCAGTATCACGATAGTTGATTTGAATTACCGCCTGGGGAATAAGCCTGCTGCTGATAAAGAAATTGATCGTTTTACCAAACAATTCGATCCGGAAAGTCAATTGGACTCCATTAAAGAATACCTGTTGCTGTTGAAAGAAGAGAAACCTGATGAAGATTATATTGTCAGACAGTTAATCTCCCTTTATAAACATCTGGGTTTGATGGAGCAGGCAATTGCTGAGTTGGATAGCCTAGGTGATATGCTGCTTGAAGCGGGGAGAAAGCAAGAGGCTGTTCAAGTAATCCAGGAAATCATATCCTTTTCGCCATCAAATATTGAAGATTATCAGAAGCTTCTGGAACAGCTTCAAAACCGAATTTCGTTCTAGTGGATAATGATAAGTTGAAGCCAGGGTTGTGATTTCTAAAAGTTCCTGAGTGAAAGCCGGAAAAATTTGTCTTATGGACCTTAAGGATCAGATTAAGAATTCATTGAAAGGTGATCTAGATTCTTTTAATCAGATTGTTCTCGAATATCAGACTCTGGTCTATAACCAGGCGTACCGAATTATCGGCGAACCTGACGCTGCTGAAGATGCAGTTCAAGAGGCGTTCATCTCAGCCTATAAAAAACTCCATACCTATCGGGGCGGTTCGTTTAAGAGCTGGCTGCTCCGCATTGTCAGCAATGCCTGTTATGATGAGTTCCGCCGCCGCAAACGTCAACCGGTAGCTCCCCTCTACCCAGAAAATCAAAACGGAAATGAAACCGAATCTGTTTCCTGGTTGGAAGATACCGAGGAAAAGCCAGAGGAATTTGTGCTGCGGAATGAGCTGTCTGAAGCTATTCAAATCTGTTTGGATCGATTGGAATTTGAGTTCCGGACCATCGTGGTTTTAGTAGATCTGCAAGGCATGGATTATGCTTCAGCTGCAAAAGTGGTTGACTGTCCTCTGGGTACTGTAAAAAGCCGTTTGGCAAGGGCAAGGAGAAACTTAAAGGATTGTTTACATGGTTTCAGGGAACTTTTGCCGGTTGAATTTCGTCATTTAGGTGAGGTATGAAATAAATGCAAATCACCGATAGAGATTGGGCGCAGCTCTCTGCGTATGTAGACGGCGAGCTGAGCGGACGGGAACTGAGGAGAGTGAGGAAAAAGATTCAAACTGATCCTCTGCTCCAGGCTGCCTTGGAACAGCTGAAAATAACCAAACAAATCCTGCAAACGGCCCCCCGGATCCCAGCGCCGAGGAATTTTACACTCACCCCGGAAATGATCGGAGTAAGACCCAAAAAACAATCCTTTTCCGGGTTCCGTCTGGCTGCTGCCCTCACCTCATTTTTATTGATCGGAGTGCTGATCCTTGATTTTGGAGGAATCTTTTTCAAAGGGGCGATGTCAGCAGAACGCTCTCCAAATATATTTGATGCCCAGCTGGAATCCATACCTGAAGCTGCTGCAGATGCAGCCCAGGAACCAATGCTTCTGGAAGCTGTGGGGGAGGTTGCTGAAGAACAGGAGCTGGCTGAATATGAAGAAGAATTCACTGACGTGGAAACTTCGGCCATCGAAGCTCCCGCCGTCGAAGAGGAAGCAGTGGAAGAGACTTTTGCGGAAGGAATGACGGAAGAGGAACCGGAAGAAAAAACCCTGGATTCAGCTGCAGAGACAGAAGCAAATCGTGCCCAGGGAGGAGATGATCCTCAATCCACAGCGCAGGTTTTACCATCCCAAACCTCGGAACCGCCGCCGGTTGTCATTGAATATTTCCCAGATGATGAACTTCATGGACCAGAAAGAAGTACCGGAATTTCTGTGTTGCGGATTTTGGAGATTCTTTTTGGTTTAGGTGTGATCGGTTTCAGCGCTGCTGCCTGGATCAAAAGGAAAAATTTCCACTAAACGAACAGGCGCTATTTATGAAACGCCAGAGGAAGTAAAAAACTCCGGTCTGCAGACCGGAGTTTTATATTTGGTGGATAACTGATTCGAGAAAAGATCAATTCTTCACCCTATTGATCTTTCAGGGCTTTTCTTACATCAGGTAAAGTGATTTTCCCCTCAGCCCCTGTGCCTTTGATTTTGCCCAGGTCAAGGCTTTCTGTTTCAGCAAATTCCCTTGCTGCTTTGGTCGCATTAACCGCAACCGGTTCTGATTTTTCTTCAGGAGCAAATGCTGGCGGAAGCTGGTCAGGGATAGGGTCCACCTGTTTTATGGTGTCAGTCTCCGGATATTCCCGGGTGCCGAATCTGGTCAGCACTACAGCGCCTATCGCCCACAATCCCACTACAAATTTAGGTACCAATCCAAAACAAGGTACAACCTGGTTGAACCCATTAAGGATTGTGGAGAGGATGAACATGCCCAGACCAGCCATAACAGGGGCAGACCAGGATTGATTCATTGCTTTTGCCAATTTCCTTCCGATTTCAAGGCTCAGAGCAATCAATCCGACAACCCAGGCTGCAAACAAGGCTATGATGCCGAGTAAACTGACTGGGCTGAGTAAGATGGTTATAATCAACGCGATCAGGACCAAGGGGGTAACTATGATTACGCCTAAGCCAACCACGAATGATATGAAGGGTTGACCAAATGCAGTCCGGTTAATAACTGCAGCCTGATCCTGGATAAACAGAGTCATCAGAATAGCCAATCCAGTCCAGATTAATATCCGGAAAAAGAACCAGGGAGCAGAGACTAATGGCAGCAGTTGGAATTGGGAAGCAGGGAAATTCCCATCAAATAAGGCAATTCTGTCTGGCAAATTGAATTCAAAGGGAATATTTTCTTCTGTAATGATGTTCCCGCTGATGACAGCACCTTCTGCCTGTTCATAACTGCTGCCAAGCACGATGAGATCACCATTGACCTGAGCCTGGTCCAGGAATTCAACGATTCCGCCCATGGCAATCAGATTACCATTTATAGTCCCATTTGAGGTAACATTTCCGCCCATGGCAACCGTATCCCCGTTGACAGTTGAGGAAGCTTCCAAGACGATATTGCCCCCAAGTACAACCAGGTCTCCGTTTAATACCTCTCCTGATCCCAGGGTAAAGTTTCCCCCAAAAATAACTTTATCATCTGAAAATCCAGATGCAGAAACTGTTGTGGGGATAATCACTGCGGCGATGAGCAGCATTAATATGACGAATCGGGTAATGTTTTTCATGAGTGCAGCTCCCTCTGAATTGTATTGGATTTGAAGATTGAAATCATCCAGGCAACAGTAATCCCGCTCAGGCTGAAACCAAGAGTAATCAACCAGATCGGCGAAATTAATTTCATACTAACCCTGAATAAGGGAGAGACGATATCCCTTAATTGATTGAGGAAAATTATCCATTTGGCGGCTAAAGTAATCATTTCCAGCATTAATTGCGGAAAATAATCCACGCCTGCTCTGATTTGTAAGCCAATGCTTGAGAGCAGCAGCAGGGTTGCTATTGAAATAACACTGAGAGTTATTCCTAAAATTAACCGGCTTTTTTTGTTCTCAACCTTTTCAATCCTGGTCATCCAGCGCGCACTGAATCCAGGGCTGGGACCGGGAACCGGACTTGTCTTGAAAAGATGCGCAATTTGATGGGTTGCCTGGTACAGGGATTGACATTGAGAGCACTGCTTCAGATGAACTTGAAGCTCACGATGCTGTTCTAAATCGAGTTCAGTACCCAGCAAAATCCAGGTTTCATATTGTTGATGTTTCATGTGCAATCCTTTTTGCAGTTGAATTGACTGGTGGTGCTGAAGGCAACTGCATTTTTTGCCATTTTTCTGCCATTAAACGTCTGGCACGGAATAATCGGCTTTTTACCGCACTGCTGCTTAGATCCAAAGTATCTGCGATTTCCTCGTAGGAATAATCATGCCAGTATTGAAGAATTACGGCAGCCCGGTCTACTTCATTAAGATCAATCAGGAGAGACTGGATTTGCCCAAGTTTTTCTCTCTCCAGGGCAGCTTTTTCCGGACTGGGCCCAGGATCGGGCGGCGCAAGCCAGGCATGTTTTTCGTTGTCCATTGATAAAATTGTTACTTTCTTTTTCCTCAGCTGGTCGATGCTGTAATTTGAGGCAATTGATAAAACCCAGGTTGCAAAGGATCGGGAAATATCATATCGGTCAAGAGCTTGATAAGCCCGGATAAAAGCTTCCTGGGCTGCATCTTCCGCTGCGGTAGGTGTACCCAGCATTCGATAACAAACACTATAGACCGGTTTCTGATATTTTTCGACTAATTTTGCAAACGCATCTTTATCGCCGGTTTTTGCTGCAGCAATCCATTGCTGTTCGGTGTTACACACTAAGCTTCTCCTCGCGTTTTGCCCTGTACCAATATACGGAGATAATTAATAAAAGTTGCATAATATTCTGGAGAGAATTTTAATCTTCCCCTATAGGCAAGAAACCCTCTCCACGGACTTCATGTGCTTGTCCTATGATCAAAAACGCTCTGGGATCCAATTCTCTGGTCAATGCTTTCAGATGGGGGATTTCCGCCCGGGTGACTACACATAAAAGAACGAACTTTTCCTCACCGGAATATCCACCCTTTCCATCCATAATTGTGACACCCCTGCCCAGGCGGGTGAATATTCCGTTTTTTATAGGATCAGGCTGAGCAGTTATGATCAATCCTGTCCGGAGTATATTTGACCCCTGGCTGATCGATTCCGCGGCTATCCCACTGACATAAAGCATTACCAGGGCATATAAAGCATTTTCCCAGCTGAAGGAGATGCCGGCCAGGAAGATAATCACTGCATCAGTGATTAAATAGCTTTGGGTGACCGGGATCCCCCGCCAGCTGCTTAATATCCGGGCCAGGATATCTGAGCCGCCGCTTGTCCCTCTGCCTCGATAGACCAGGCCAAATCCAATGCCGCTAGCAACTCCACCATAAAGGGCATTTAACACAATATCCTCGGTTATTCCATTTGTTGGTAAAAAGTAGAGTGGGACATCTATCAGAACTGAGAAAGTGAGGATTGAGAAAGCAGTTCTGGCTGCAAATCGGGGACCTCCCAGAAATCGCCACCCCAGGATGAATAAGGGAATATTCCCGACCAGAATCATCAGCCCTATCGGCCAGCCAGTAAAATTATTGATAATCTGTGACAGTCCGCTGACTCCGCCGCTGGCCAGTTTAGCAGGTATTAGAAAAACCCGCAGCGAAATAGCTTGCAAAGTGGACCCAAGAAGGATGAGTAAATAATCGTTTAGAGTCTTCTTATCCAATGATAGATTCTTGATAAATCCTCGAGCCTTTTCCATAATCACTCTTTGTTGTGTTTAGTTTTGCCTGCATTATACCTTTTTGGCAGGAAACCCAGCTGAAGAGTGAACCTTCGCTGGGTTTCAATATTCAAGATATGACCTTTTTAATTACACAATCTCTGCTGGTTAATCTAGTAAAGTGATGGAAGCCAGGTTTTCCAAGACACCGATTACTGCTGAGTTATCCAGATCCCTCATACCCATCTGGAGCATGGCTGAATACAGCTGGGTGTGAATCCCCGCAGAGGGGAGCGGGGCACCATACTCACGGGCAGTATCCATGACGATCCTCAGATCTTTTTCCTGCATGTAAGCTTTAAAACCAGGCTCTCGGTTCCCTGAAAATAACCTCTCAGGTTTAACGTCCAATGTCCAACACTGGGCAGCTCCGCCCTGGATTGCCTTCACTACTTTTGCAGGATCAGCCCCTGATTTTTTTGCCAGGATTAGCAGCTCTCCCATTGCAACCATTTGAGCGGCAACCATAATCTGATTGGCTGCTTTTGCGATCTGACCCGATCCGGCATCACCGACATGAGTGACGGATTTGCCGACAACCTCAAAGATGGGAAGCACTTTCTCCACTGCTTGTTCTGGACCGCCAACCATAATCGCCAGGGTTCCTTTTTGGGCTCCGATATCTCCACCGCTAACCGGTGCATCCAGGGAGAAAGCGCCCACAGACTCGAATTTCTGAGCGATTTTTCTAGCCGTGGAAGGTTTAATCGTGGAATGATCAACATAGATTAACCCTTCTCTTGCACCTTCAAGAATTCCGTCATCTCCCAAGGTTACCAGTTCTACATCAGGGGAGTCTGGAAGATTTGTGAATACAATATCCACCTGGGAAGCGACTTCCCGGGGAGAAAAAGCTTCCTTTGCACCTTCTTTGACCAGGGATTCTACTACTTCACGGCTGCGATTATGCACAACCAGCGGGTAGCCTGCCTTGAGGAGATTTTGAGCCATGGGTTTTCCCATCAAGCCCAATCCGATAAATCCAAGTGTTGGTTTTTTCTGCATCCGGTATTACTCCTTTCCTGTATTCGAATCCTGCGCTGCTCATTAATCCGTGTATTTTTCCCTATTAAAGTTCTAATTTATTATTTTCTCCAGGATAGAGCCATCCGCTGAATCCTGAATGGTCCAGCCTTTCTCCTCGATTCTTAAGCGGAGATTATCCGCAGCCTGCCAATTCTTGTCTTTCCTGGCTTGTTCTCGCTTTTCTGCCAACTCAAGGAGCTCTTTAGATGGAGTTTTCCTGTTGATTGCCTCTTGCTGGATTTCAAGAGCTTTATTCCAACTGCCTGGATTTATCCCGGTTCGGGGATCAGGGAGTTTATAATCCCCGATTTCAGAAAGATTAACTGCGCTGCCGGAGGAGAGAATCCGTTCAGATCCTTCTGAGAGGATGGTTACATTCCCTGAACCAATCACATGGGTGCAGGCATTCTGAAAATCTATGATCAACCCGGTATGCTCATCGATTCCTATCACCACCTGATCGGAAGGAAGCAAATTTAATAATGCGTCAAATCTATCTCGTCCCATGAAGCAGCGGCTGGTATCTAAATCAACTCCTCCATCGATATTGTTCCAATGGGGAATAAAAACCAGAGAAAGCTTGAATGGTGATAATAAATCGAGTCCCGGCTGCCAGTGAATATCCTGGCCAACCTTGTAGATTTCGTAAACTGGAAGAGCAGAGGAACTGACAGCAATGGTGGTAGCGCTTGATAATGCCAATGCCGCTCCCATCCGGTGACGGGTAATTAGATATTCCCAGGCAAGTGTCTTCTCCAGCTGCCGTACAGCATAAGTAGGGCTGCCCGGTCCCATGAAAATCAGGTCCGATTCCAGGATGGGCAGCGTAATATCTGGATTATCAGGGCTGAAATCGGTCCCTTTTTTCCGGGCTGGAATCAACTTTATCCGCGGTTTATAGTTCTGCAGATGATCTTGGATAAATTCAGCCACATTCCCAGCTACTTTTTCAGAATTTATTTCAAACCCAGCCGGGGTTTCTAATATTCTCACAAGGGGTGAGACAGGGAGTTTTTTAAACAGGAATTCAAAGATTTTTTGACCGCTGGGAGCTGTTTCGCCGGATCCAAAAAGGGCAATAGGTCCGGGAGTCGGGCGATAAGTTTGATTGGCCATATCTGGATTTTCCACTAATAAATGTGTTTGTTCTGCAATGAATCTTTTACCATCATACTACAATATAACTTTAAATAACGATACGTAATCCTGACTGGATTACGTATCGCCTGGTTTCAAACAGGAATCATTTTTTTAGAGATTATACAGTTTAGATATATTTTTCAGCAGATATTCCTGGCTGGCGTCCTGGACATTGTATCCTGGTTTCCAATTCCAATCATTCCGGGCAGCGCTGTCGTCAATATCAGCCGGCCAGGTATCGACGATCGCCTGCCTTTTAGGATCGGGAATGAAATTGATCTCAGACCCCGGAAAATTAGTCTGAGCCAGATCTTTAAAATCCTGGGCAGAAAAGCTAAAACTGGTTACATTATATATCCGGGTTTGAAGCTTATCCTTTGGCGCGTCAGCCAACATCAATATAGAACGCACAGCATCAGGCATGACCATAAATGGAATCCGAACATCAGCTCGGACAAAACAATCATAAGGTTTGCCCTGGGCAGCAAAATGAATCATCTCTGGACCAAAATCACTTGTCCCGCCGCTGGGAATCGTAAAAGCGCTGATTATACCGGGAAACCGCAGCGCTCGGAAATCAAGCCGGACGGGTTCCAGGTCAGCCAGCTGCTGATAATACTCGCTGTAATAAATTCCCACCTTTTCACAATAAAGTTTTGAACAACCATACATGGTGGTTGGTTCGGTCCAATCACATTCTTTTAAAGCCGGGGACTGGTTTTTGGTTTCCAGGTCAGGTAATCCATAAACAGCAATCGAACTGGGAAAAAGGAACTTAACAGGATTGGATTGGTTCTGTGATTGGCGGGTAGCCATCTCCAGTAAATCAATGGTGCTACAGGTGTTGATTTTATGAGCCAGAAGAGGATTATGTTCAGCAGTCGTAGATAAAACAGCAGCAAGATGAAAAATCAGATTAAAAGCATATTTTTCTTCCAGCAGAGAAAGCAATTCCTTGTCGAGCAAATCACCAACAATATGGGTCGATTTTTCCTTTAACTCATCCGGAAGTGGTTTGAGATCAACGGTTACCAGGGTTGTGAGTTCATCACCAGACAGAGACTTAACTAAAGCTTGGCCGATTTCACCACTTGCCCCCGTAATTAATACCGTCCGTTTTGGCATATACCACTCCTTTTGATTGTGGCTGAAGAAATGTCTATCTTATCGTAATTCACTGAGTTTGATTTGTTGTGCTAGAATGATTTTAACGTTTAATCATACTTTACCACACGGGAATATTTAATGATTTCCCAGTGAGAGAAATCATATTATTTTCGCAGGAGAAAATTATGCCGTTTTCAATCGTTGTCGGCGCTCAATGGGGAGATGAAGGCAAAGGAAGAATAGTTGATTTGCTGGCAGCGGAGGCTGACATGGTTGCCCGTTATTGTGGCGGGGATAATGCTGGTCATACTGTCACCGTGGGGGATAAAACCTTTAAGCTGCATTTGCTGCCTTCGGGTGTTGTGCATCCCCATACAATTGGATTATTGGGGAACGGCATGGTAATAAACCCCTCGATTCTCCTGAAGGAGATGGATCAGGTTCGCCAGTCCGGGATCCCATTAACTACTGATAGAATCAAAATTTCTCATGCCGCCCACCTGATTACACCAGGTCATATTGCCCTCGATACAGCATTGGAGCAAGCTAGAGGGAACCAGAAGATTGGTACCACAAAACGAGGTATTGGTCCTGCCTATACGGCGAAAGTTTCCCGCTCCGGTTTGAGAATGGAGCAAATGTTAACCCCTGATAAATTTGAATCTGCTGTAAAGAATCACATCAACCAGGTAAATTCCCAACTTGGCGTATATAAGGCGCAGACGACCCTGGATGCTGAAAAGATCGCCGGGGATTATCGCGGTTATGCAGATGTTTTGGCTCCCTATATCACCGAGGTCGGTTTATTTGCCGATAAAGGGCTGAAACAGGGTAAGTTCATTTTGGCGGAAGGCGCTCAGGGTACTTTGCTTGACCTAGATCACGGGACTTATCCCTATGTGACAAGCTCGACTCCAACTGCACCGGGCGCCCTGGTGGGCTTGGGATTGGGAATTGGTACAGCAAATCAGGTAATTGGCGTGGTTAAGGCTTTTCAGACCCGGGTAGGGGAGGGACCATTCCCAACAGAATTGTCCGGGGATGAGGCCGTGAGATTGAGGGGAACTGGAGAAAATGATTGGGATGAATTTGGAACCACTACCGGGAGACCGCGCAGGGTTGGCTGGTTAGATGCCGTGCTGCTTCGTTATGCAGTCCGCGTGAACGGAATATCTGAATTGGCAATCACCAAACTTGATATATTGTCCGGATTAGACACCCTGAGAATTTGCACCAGTTACCGGAAGGGGGATGAAACCTACAACAATTTGCCCTGGGGACCTGCAGACCTCTCCCAGTATCAACCCGTTTATGAAAATATTCCGGGATGGGAAGATGACATTAGTTCCATCCGTTCCTGGGATGAACTTTCATACCAGGCTCAGATCTATATAACCCGGATAGAAGAATTAACGGGCTTGCCAGTTAAAATTGTTTCAGTTGGACCGGAGCGGTCCCAAGTAATTATTCGGTAAGTTGTTTATGAAAAAGAGCTGGATCATTCTTACAATTATTATATTAAGCGCTTGTCTGTCGGTTTCTACTCCGGAACCGCTTCCGACTGCAACCCTGACCATTGTACCTTCGCCAACTTCCACAATTGAGTGGTTTCCTTCCTCTCCCACACCGGAGCAGTTGCCAACCATTGCCGTCACTCCAACCCAGGAATTTATGTCAGAGATTGGGGAAATCATATTTCAAGATGATTTCCTCTCTTCAGATGGATGGACGGTTCCTCAAACAGACAGAGGACAAATTAATATCACCAATGGAGAGATAAATATCATTATTTATGAACCCAAATCTCTCTTGGTCGGGACGCTTGAGAAACCTGATCTGCAGGATTTTTATGCTGAGATTACAGCCAATCCGGTTCTGTGCACCGGCAGGGATGAGTACGGGTTCCTGTTCCGGGTTTTAAACAGGGATCAATATTACCGCTTTGCCCTTTCCTGTGACGGAGAGGTGCGTATGGATAAGATTGTAGGCGGGGGAGTATTCGTGCTTTATCCCTGGACCAGAAGTGCATCGGTTCCTTCGGGTGCTCCAAGTGTATCGAAAATTGAGATTCTTGCTCTCCGAAATGAAATCCGGGTTTTTATTAATGGGGATCCTCAATTTACAATTGTCGATCAGGGATTGAGCTTGGGTTCTTTTGGGGTGTTTGCCAGATCAGTAGGGGAGACAGCGGTAACAATCAGTTTTTCGGATTTAATCGTTCGGGAGGTAATACCGAAATAGCCTTCAGGCAATCAGGGAGGAAAAGTACAGCCTGTTATTTCCCGCTGAAAGAAAAACTCAAATGTGAAAATCCAGTTTTTCTTTAACCGTCACCCTGCCTATAAAAATTTGAAGAGGATGTATAATACCTATTGAGGGGATTATTAACTCCTAATTCAGGGAGAGTATCATTTCTAACAATGAAGGAGGAAAGAAAGTGTATCAAAAGATAACTATCATTGGGAACTTAGGGCGGGATCCGGAAATGAGATATCTGCCTAGTGGGCAGGCAGTTACAAATATATCTGTGGCAACGAACCGCAGGTATACCGATTCTAACGGACAGAAAGTTGATGAGACCACCTGGTTCAGAGTATCGGTATGGGGAGCCCAGGCTGAATCTGTCAACCAGTACCTTAAGCAAGGCAGCAAGGTTTTAGTTGAAGGGCGACTGCGTCCGGACCCTGAAACTGGAGGACCTAATATCTGGACCCGAAATGATGGAAGCCCTGGGTCAAATTTTGAAATTACAGCTCAAAATGTCCTCTTTTTATCGAGCCGGACAGAAGATCAAGCCTACCAGGCTAGTGAACCAGGAGGAACGTCCGAGCCGGTGGATGAGGATGATATCCCATTCTAAAAGAAATTAGATCTTTGGAGTCCAGGTTTCTAAAGGGTTGAACATATGACAAAAAACGAACCTGAACGGAAGGGACCAATAATTTCCATTCCGCCTGATTTGGAAGTAGTTTACGCAAACCTGATCAGGATTACACATTCGCCTTCAGAGTTTATTTTTGATTTTGCGCAGATGCTTCCCGGATTAAAAGGACCGACCTTTAAATCCCGGGTTCTGGTAAGTCCATTAAGTGCGAAGTTGATCTATAAAGCTCTGGGTGATAATCTTGCCAAGTATGAGACTAACTTCGGTGAAATCTCAATCCCTGGCACCTCATCACTGGCGGACAGTTTATTCCCCCCGCCAGAAGAGTAATCAATTTGATTCCGGGGGAAACCCGGAAACCTTGTCTTCAAGGGCTGGATAGATATAATACAGAGCAATGAAAAATGAGCTGACCGATTTCCGCAAGATAGCAATTGCTGTCCATCCAAAAAACCATCAAGCGTTTACACTCGCTGAAAAGATTACCGATTCCCTTGAGAATGATGGTAAGCAGGTTCTTCTGGGACGCATGAATGAAAACAAATTCCGGAAAGGAATTTGTGATGGCTGCCAGGATTTATTGATCGCACTGGGAGGGGATGGGACTATGCTTCGGGCAGGGCACATCAGCGCTCCCTTCAATCTTCCGATCCTGGGTATCAATCTTGGTCATTATGGTTTTTTGACTGAGATCCAGGAGGATGAGTGGCAGAATGCTCTGCAGCGAGTATTAAAGGGAGATTACTGGTTAGAAAAGCGCATGATGCTGCGGACAACTTTATACAGGGGAGATCGGAAACTGGGAGAATGGGATGCCCTTAACGATGCCGTGATCAGCCGGGGAGAGACCATCCGTCCTATTCAGCTTGAGATCTACATTAATAACAAGCTGCTCAGCACAACCATTGCAGATGGGGTTATTGCCTCAACGGCTACAGGATCAACAGCTTATGCGATGGCAGCTGGTGGTCCAATTCTTTCCCCGGATTTGAGGAATATTGTCCTTGTTCCCCTTGCTCCCCATCTTTCCATTGAGCAGTCGCTGGTTTTAGCTGAAAAAGTATTAGTTTCAGTTACTGTTCATACTTCCCATCAGGCAGTGATCAGTATAGACGGTCAGCCGCCAATCAAGATGAAAACCGGTGATCGAGTAGAAATCCAGGCAAGTGATCATGAAGTTCTGTTTATTCGTTTCCAGGATCCGGGTTATTTCTACCGGAATCTAATTCCCTATATGGATCAAAATCCATCAATAAAGAAAAAAAATGTCTGAAATAAACACTCCTCTTACTTGTACTTTTCATCCAAAACGTGAAACTCAGTTACGTTGTAATCGGTGCAACCGTCCAATCTGCATTAAATGCGCCAACCATACGCCGACAGGATACCGCTGTCCGGAATGCATTCGCTCTCAGCAGAAGGTATTTATCACAACCAAATGGTTTGACTATCCTATCGCCTTTGCTATCACAGGTGTGATTTCGTTTTTAGGCAGCCAACTGTCTTTATTCCTGGGTTTTTATACGATTTTTATTGCCATTGGAGCCGGGTTTTTAGTTGTTTGGGTGGTCAAAAAAGCTATCAATAATCGTCGATCTCCCCTGTTGAAAATTGTAATGATCATCACAACTTTTCTTTTCAGCCTTCCTCCGCTAATTGTCTGGGTTATTATGACCGTTCCCTATATACGGGAGGTGGGTTTTGCAGCCAGCGGGGGAATTTATTCACTGATCTTGGATCTTTTTTACTCTATCATCATC
>JBARSJ010000272.1:0-1780 GCA_049644685.1 Anaerolineales bacterium | reverse complement strand
TGAGAGCAGAACGCCTGTCGTAGTGAAGCGAAAATCCCGCTATCGCGCTGCTTTTAAGCATAAATAATTCAACCGATGTTAATCCTGTCAAATATTGAATCAAATTCATTTTGGCTAGTTTTCCATTAATTAACATTAACAGTTCTTGACTTTTGAGTCAGATCGGATATAATTGATGTTAAAAAACACAACACAGATATTTTAGCCCAATGAATGAATTTCCATTCGAAAGCCTGAGGGAGCGAATAATGGTTAAGGGCAACAAAGACCCCGTTTCTCACAAAGAGAGGTGGGGTTTTTTATTATGATGAAGCCCGAATCTCTGTCCCTAACGCTTTCAATAGCAGACCGGCTAAAGGCCTATCTTACGGATTGCCTGAAAAAGTGGATAAAGTGCGGGGAATTCAACCAGGCCCCTGTTTCTGAAACAGTCAACCTCCTTATTGCCATGATAAACGGGCTTACAAGGCAGAGGGGGTTTCACCCTGAAGAGAAGGACGGGATGCGGGATGTGGACAGTAGATTTTTGTCGCAGAATCCCTGTCTGCCTCAGGCAGACTTGTCAAGAATTGATTGAAACTCGCAACCCGGAATTCGAAACTCGTAATACAACAAGAGTCAAGAGTAGATCTGACCCCTTTTATTTTTTCGCTGGGAGAGGTGTTTTTTCTCTTGACTAATACCTTTAATGGGTGACCCCTTTTTATGATAGAAGAGCGAGTATGCGAAATATATCATATTGAAAAAGAGGACTTTTATTCCAGGAGCAGAGAGAAGGTCAAGGCTGAAGCCAGGGCACTTTTTTGCTACTGGGCTGTTATAATGCTCAAATATACGCAAAGCGAGTTGGCTGGAAAGCTGGAGATGACGCAACCTGGAGTGGGGTATGCGGTTAAAAGAGGCGAAGCAATCTCGAAGCTAAGAGGTTATCAAATTCAAAAATGAGTTAATTATATATTTATGACCATCCCCGTTATTTCCAGGGGTAAAATTAAAAAAGAGTCAAGAGCGGACTTGACCCCTTTTCAAAGGATGCCGTGGATCAGTGGCTGAAAGAAAGCGCTCTTGATAAAAGAAGGCTCAACAAATAGGGGAATAAAATAGGTTGATGGACAGGGACCATAGACACGGACACCGCAGCCGACTTCGAGAAAGGTTTAATAAGGCCGGGCGGGAATCCTTAGCGGATTATGAAATGCTTGAGTTGCTGCTCACATACCCTATACCGCGAAGGGATACCAAAAAACTGTCTAAGGATCTGATAAATCGCTTTGGTTCGTTTGCCGCTGTTTTGGATCAACCCCGGAAACGGCTTCTGGAAATAAAAGGAATTGGCCCAGAGACAACAACCTTCCTGCTCGCTATTCGTGCCTCGATGGTCAGATATTTTGAACAGCGCGCAGAGCACGCGGATACTATCTCCACACCGGAGGATATAGCCAAGTTCGTAAAACTTCATATTGGCGCGAACCCGCGAGAATGTCTCCTGCTGCTCTGCTTGAATGATGCCAACAGACATGTACATCATATGATTATAGTTGAAGGAACAGTCGATCGGGCCCCATTTTATCCAAGGGAAATCATGAAATCCGCCCTGGACCATAATGCCACAAAGATTATCATGGTTCACAATCATCCAAGCGGAGAACCTACACCGTCGGAAAACGATCATCGCATCACTGCTCAGCTTGAAAATATTGCCGCAGAATTCTCCATCAAGCTCCTGGACCATCTAATCGCCACCCCCAGGCAAGTTTTTAGCCTCAAAACAGGGAGGCTG
>JBARSJ010000271.1:0-8799 GCA_049644685.1 Anaerolineales bacterium | reverse complement strand
GACCCCAAAGGAGATATTACCAATGCGCTGCTCCACTTTCCTGAATTAAAGCCTGAGGATTTCCTGCCCTGGGTGAATCCAGATCAAGCCCGACGAGAGGATAAAACCATTGAACAGGCAGCAGCAGATGCCGCATCACTGTGGAAACGCGGTCTGGAGAAATGGGACATTGCCCCGGAGCGCATTCAAGCCCTCCAGGACTCAGCCCATTTTGCCATCTACTCACCGGGGTCGGAGTCCGGTATTCCGGTGAATATTATGGACTCTTTTAAAGCGCCAAAAATTCCCTGGGATGAAAATCGGGAAATCCTGGTAGAAAAAATCTCCGGCATCGCGATGGGGTTGTTGGGGCTGGTTGGTTTGGATGATCTGGACCCAGTGCGCTCCAGAGAACATATCCTGGTCAGCAATCTCTTTGAGAGTGCCTGGAGCAAAGGCCGCGATCTGGATTTAACTGAGTTGATTCTTCAAATACAGAATCCGCCGTTTGAAAAACTGGGCGTATTGGCAATAGAAAATTTCTTCCCGGAAAAAGAACGGCTGGAACTGTCTATTTTATTGAACAATATTTTAGCCGCGCCGTCTTTTCAATCCTGGATAGAGGGAGAACCACTGGATATCGAATCTTTTCTGTATGGACCAGATGGCCGGCCTCGTCACAGCGTATTTTATATCGCTCATCTCTCCGATGCTGAAAGAATGTTCTTTGTAACCCTGCTATACTCAGCGGTTGAGACCTGGATGAGAGCTCAAAAAGGTTCCACATCCTTGAGGGCTCTGATTTATTTTGACGAGATTTTTGGTTATCTCCCACCGGTAAAAAACCCGCCTTCCAAAATTCCCATGCTGCGGATGTTGAAGCAAGCCCGTGCTTTTGGTGTGGGACAGGTGCTGGTGACCCAGAACCCGGTTGATGTGGATTATAAAGCCTTGTCCAATGCTGGGACCTGGTTTATCGGCAAATTGCAAACAGAGCAGGACAAAAATCGTCTTCTGGATGGATTAGAAGGCGCAGCACCGGGATTGGACCGGAAGGTTTATGACAAATTAATTTCCACCCTGGATAAACGGGTTTTTCTACTGCACAACGTTCATGAAGATCAGCCTGTGCTTTTCCATACCCGCTGGGCAATGAATTATTTGACTGGTCCCTTAACCCGGATTCAGCTGCCAGAGTTAAATGCGCTGGTGGGCGCTGACCAAGATCCCTCTACTAGATCTGCCATCCCGGCGAGGCAGCGCCAAGCAGGAACCTCTGTTTCAGGGAAGGGGGCAGGGGACCAGACGTCAAGTACTCGCCCCAATGTACCAGCAAGCGTTGAGGAATATTATTTGCCAAACAATCTTAGCCTGCTGGAGGCGGTGGATAAAGCGGGAATTTCCCCTCCCCAGGAAGTTAAGCGCCAGGTGATTTACAAACCGGTGTTGTTAGCCCAGGCAACCGTTCGTTTCCTGAAGAGAAATTACAATCTCGATTACGATTTAGTCACTACAGCGCTGATTAGCGATCCTGATAGTCAGGGAAGGATCAGGTGGGAAGACAGGCTTTCGGATCCCATTGATCTGGATGCCCTTGATCGTCAAGCGATTCCAGATTCACGTTTCCATGAATTGTCCACTCCTCTTAACGATGGGATAAAATTGCGGGAATTTGAAACAGATTTTCAGGATTGGATTTATCATTCGGTGACAGCTGCTGTCCGCGCCAATGAAGAGCTGGAGGTTTTTGCGGGTCCTCAGGTATCCCAGGGAGAATTCCGCCGGATGTGCGCCGAAAAAGCAGAAGAAGGACTGGAACTGGCAAGAGAGAAAGCCAATGATACCTTTGATAAAAAACTGGATACTATTCGTGATCGATTAATGCGGGAGGAAAGAGAACTGGAAGAAGATCAAACTGAACTTTCCCAGAGAAAAATGGAAGAAATGGGCAAGCATGCCGAGAATTTATTAGGTCTTCTTGCCGGCCGCCGGCGTAGTATGACTACCTCTCTCACAAAACGCAGAATGACCACCAAGGCGAAAGCCGATGTGGAAGAATCGCTGGATATGATCGATCAATATAAAAAGGAAATTGAAGATCTTGAGAAAGAACGATTGGAAGAACTTAGAGAAGTGGAAGAGAAATGGCAGGAAGTCCTGGAGGAAGTCACAGAGATCCCTGTAACACCTTATAAAAAAGACATCATGGTGGAGCTTTTTGGTGTGGGCTGGTTCCCTTATTATCTTTACCAGGATCAAGAGAAACAAATCGAACTGGCTGCTTTCTCATTTAAATAAACAAAAGAGGATACGGTTTCCTCCGAGGAAACCGTATCCTAAATTAGTTAAAAGATCAAATGCACCAAGACTCCCATCAAGACCCCGATGCCTGTTCCTGCCAGAATATCTGAATAATAGTGTACACCCAGTCCAACTCTGGAAAGATCCACCAGTATGGCCCAAATCAGCATGCCCGCTCCGATCCAAGCGTAACCGGACAGGAGCATAATTGTGGTTAACATAATCGCGCGGGCTGCATGTCCGGATGGGAATGAATGTGGATCCGAGCTGCGGTAGATCTGTCCCCAATCACCTTCTGGACGGGGACGTTTAATTGAAAACTTCAGCACGAGAACAGCTACAGCCGTAAAAACTATTCCAATAAATAATAGTTGAATATCTGGCCTCCAAGATCTGGGACCAAATACCCAAAAGAGTGCTAGGCCGGCGCCCAAGAACCAGGAATCACCGGAATGTGCTAATAAAGAAGCCGTATTTTTAAGAACGAGCTTATTATCCGGGATTCTGATCCGTTGTGAAAGTTCTGCATCTTTAAGTAGAAAATCATTGAGAGTCATGGCGTTTTTTCAGGACAGTTCTTTGCGGGCTAATTCCAGCTGGTGAGGTTTGTCTACATCCATTCCGAGTTCAGCGTAAGGGCAGATCAAGCCCTGCCCCGTAATTTTTAATCGGCGGGTTACTTTTTGGACGATTTTATTAAATGTTAAGCGGCGGAGGACCAACAGTAATAAGATATCTATTCCGATCAGAGCCGCTTGTCGAAACGAACTTTTCCGGGCCCGGAATAATTTTCCCCAAAATCGGGGATTTGAGGTGTAAAGGCTCAGTTTTACGATGGATAAATCTCCTCCACAGACATTGATATCCTTTAATTGAGTATAAGATCTGCCCGATTCGGGGTATTGGGCTTCCATAACTTTTTGGTCAATTACGCAGTAATAAAGATCATGATCTGATTCCAGGGATTTGTCGATCACCCAATCAATGCTTGCAGGAGAAAGCAGAGGAATATCAGATGATACGATTACAACCGAGTCTGCTTCCGGACTTATTTGCAGTATGGCATCAGCACCTAGCTGAAAATTGGTGATAATGTCTCCCCCAGCAGGAATAAAATACGCAGGCTTGGACAGCATAATTTTATCCTGGTACTCTTCGCATCCCACAACGACAATGTTTTCAATTGAGGAAGAATTTTCCAAGGCCTCAATCACCCACTGGAGCATTGGTTTACCTCCAATTTCCAGGGTTGCTTTGTTTTTGCCCTCGGTATAAGAGTAGAGAGGAGAATCGGGAGCGGGAACGCCGCCCGCAAGCAGGATGGCATCCATTATCTCAGATCCCGTATCTGGGCTGTCAGATTTAATTCTTCAATAATCTGGTTTAACTCGGCTGTGCTTAGGGGTCGGTTCTTCCCGGCTGCGGCAACCAGGGCGGCTTCGAACATGTTGGTTCCAAATGACCTGCCATCCAGGACTGGTGTTGTGGTAACCAGGTAGGCCACACCTCGGGCTTTCAGGAATTTAACATCATCCTCGGTTGTTGTGTTTGTTACAATCACTTTGCCGGAGAGATCATCCGGCGCATGCTGCATGATGTAAATCCAATCACCGGCGATGACCTTGTTTCCCTGATAGTGTTTTATATATTTAGGAACCACTTCCAGCTGTTTTTCTCCGGTGGGGTAGAGCATTTCAATCGGCAGTCTGCCCACAATTGGAAGCAAGATAGCCGCTGCCAGATTGGCAGCCGGTACGGTGTTGATGGGTATGGGAATACCAAGCCCAAACATAAGATCACCAAAGGTGATCTTGTATCCTACCTCGATAAAGGATTTTGTCATCCCGCCGCGGGTTAAACCAGCAACCAGGAAAGCAGTTTTTGGGTTAAGGAATTCTCCAAGTTGTTCTTCTACATCCTGAATTACTCTGGCTTCCAGGGTGGCTTTTAATCCCCCACCATCCACGACGGGAGTTTTATTAACATCCCGGACCAGTTTGAGCCCAGCATAGAGGGGATAATCCCGTTTGATGGCGTGGATTTGTAAATCTATTCCTCCCACTCCAAAGGCATCAACTTCTCCATCCAGTTCACAAAATAGCTGGTAGGCTTTCTCTTCATCTCCATCGGTCCCAATTCGTTCAATGATTACATCTTCCCCCAACAGGTTGGTGACCACGCGTTTGTCTCGTGATTTGGACCCAATACTGATGCTGACAGCTCTTTTCATCGGAAGTATTCCTGATAATGAAGTTAAGTGCATGTATTATAACGCAACCACCTTGGGGTAGTTCCTGCTTTATGATGCTAAAAATAAAATTGTTGATTAAATAAAAACAAGCAGCTGATCATTCTGGCTGCTTGTTTTTATTTAATTATTCGCCTGATATATCAGGGTATCTGAAGAACAGTGCCAGAGGTCAAGGCTTGGTCAATGTCCAGGTCGTTTGCCGCCGCTATCGCTCGCGGATCTACATCGCCGAACAGACAAGAAATTGAATAGAGGGTATCTCCGTAGATAACGGTGTAGGATGTGGGGTGATATTGAAGTGCGCGCTCACCGATATAAGCCCGGCTGTTGGGAGGTATTTGAACAATTTCTCCAGGGTAAAGGATATCACCGCTTTCATATCCGTTGTAAGTCATAATGTCAGCTGGGAGAATATTAAAACGGCGTGCCAGACAAAAAACAAACTCGCCTTTGTGCAAAGTGTATGTGTCAGGAACAGCATATGAGGCTGGACCCGGGTCGCTTGTTTCCTGGGCAACGGTTGGTTCCGGTGTACTCGTGGGCGGACCCATATCAGTGCCCGCAGGCGTAATATCTACATCCCCCTCCTGAGTTTCCTCGGGGACCAGGGTCTCTCCGGATTTTGGTGTTTTAGCAATTGCCGTCTCTGTTGCTTGACGGGCAATCTCACTCAAGTTCGTTGTCGGTGAAGCGGGTGGCGGTGTGGACGCAGACAAAGTACATGCTGAGAACAAGAGCGATGAGATAATGACGATAAAGATTAGCATGCGTGATTTTTTCATTGAGATCTCTCTCCTTGTGGGGTTTATTCCCCAATTTATTTTATCTTCTGTGCAAGGAATCAAATCAATAATAACTGATTTGATACTAGCATACTACAGAATGAGCGTCAAGAAAGAACAACATCTCTATCTGCACCCTGTTATTGTGCAAGATTAATGCCAAATCTCCTTCATTTGTTTGTTAGATTCAAGTGGTCATTTATCCCTTTGATTGACCATGTGACTGGCATCTGATACACTAAAGAAAGCATCAAAACAACCCTCAAATTTCATTGATTCTACAGGTTTAAATCTATGACTCAAGTTCTCTATTTAAAATGGCGGCCGGGAGATTGGTCTGAGGTGATTGGACAGGATCACATCATCACAACCCTGAAAAATGCAATCCGTCAGGACCGGGTCTCTCATGCGCAGTTATTTTCCGGACCCAGGGGAACCGGGAAAACCAGCTCCGCCCGCTTATTGGCGAAGGCTGTCAATTGTTTGGCAGAAGATCTGGCTGTGCGTCCATGCAATGAATGCGCCCACTGCCAGGCCGTTAATAAAGGGGAGTTCCTGGATTTGATAGAGATCGACGCTGCCTCAAATACCAGTGTGGACGATGTCAGAGATTTAAGGGAGAAGATAAACTTCTCGCCAAATCAGGGAAGATACAAAGTATATATCATTGATGAAGTCCACATGCTGTCGAAACCCGCCTTTAATGCCTTGTTGAAAACTCTCGAAGAACCACCGCCTCATGCGATGTTTATTCTAGCGACTACAGAAGTCCATAAGATACCCATTACAGTTATTTCCAGATGCCAGCGGCATGATTTCCGGCGGATATCTGTTCCTGAAATTGTGAAGCAGCTAGAAACAATGGCCGGTGCAGAGGCGATAAATGTAGAAAAGGATGTGCTGGGTTTAATCGCCAGGCAAGCTACCGGGAGCTTAAGGGATGCCATTTCAATCCTGGATCAATTGTCCTCAGCAGAGCAGAAAATAACCACAGATCTGGCTCATCAGGTGCTTGGCACCTCGCCAGATCAAGCCGTCTTAAACTTTGTAGATGCTATTCTGGAAGCCGACCCGGCAGGAGGATTAAATACCCTGCACGATTCGGCTGAACGCGGCAACGATCCTGCCCAGTTTACCCGACAGGTGATTGCCTATTTCCGGAATGTGCTGTTGATGCTAATGGAAAATCCAGATCGTATTGATGTTCCGCCAGATGTGTTTTCTGTGATTGAGAAGCACAGCAGGGAGATAGATATCAAAGACCTGCTGAATTTAATCCGCATTTTTAATACGGCGATTAACGATAGGGGCGGATCCTGGCAGCCGACCCTGCCGTTGGAAATGGCTTTCCTTGAAGCGCTGGAGGCGACAGGAAACACTGAAACTCCCCCGGCAGGGAAATCCGCTGCTGGCAAATCAAAACAGGAGAAACCTGTTAAGCAAGTCAAGGCAAAAACCCCCAAAAAAGCCCCAACTCAATCGGCTGACCCTGGGAAGAAACCAGCTGATCCGGGGCAGAAGCCGTTGACTGTTCTCCAGCAGTGGAATAATATCCTGGACCGCGTCCGTGATGCCAACCCGGCCACGCAGGGGATACTAAATTCTTGTAAGCCCTTGGGGATTAAGGACAATCAGTTGGTCCTCAGTTTTCGAAGTGATGCGATTAAAGGAAAAATGGAAAAAGGCGATCATCTGCAGATTTGCCAGGAAGTCATCGAAAAGGTGATTGGAGTAAAAATACCCATTCTCTGCATTGTGGGGGGAAAAGACCAATCTGATTTACCTGATGGTGTAGATCCGGATGGACTGGTTGCAGCGGTGGTGCGGGATCTTGGGGGCACCTACGTTTCGGATCAGGATGATGAATAGCCCGGTCCTTTAAACCAGAGTGTCTGCGGCGGATCCAATTTATTCGTTTTTAGGAGGCAAGAATGGCAAAGAAACCTAAGTCAGGCGTTTCAACTAGGGGAGGAAAAGGTGTTATGCAGCAGATCCAGCAGCTGCAGGAGCAGATGATCAAAGCCCAGGAAGCGTTGGCTGAAGAACAGGTCACCGGCTCGGCAGGCGGCGGAGCTGTGAAGGTTATTGTGACAGGAGACCAGCGTGTCCTGTCGGTAAGCGTGGATCAAACGCTGATTGAAGATGGAGACGTGGAATTGATTCAGGATCTTTTCCTGACCGCGATCAACCAGGGGCTGGAACAATCCCGGAGTCTGGCTGAAGAAAGATTGGGTCCTCTTGCTGGTCAGGGATTACCGTTTTAATTCAGGGAGAGTGACTCAATGCTGCCAGAACCTATTCAACAATGTATAGATGCTTTTTCGAGGCTTCCGGGTATCGGACCAAAAACCGCTGCTCGATTAACATTTTTCTTGTTGCGGACTCAAGAGGGTGATCTGTCAATAAAATTGGCAGACGCATTAACTAATTTATTAACTGGAACAGATACCTGCCCGGATTGTTTTAATATGATGAGCTCTGAACAGAAGCGGTGCAGGGTTTGCTCTGATGGCGAACGGGACCAGGGAATCATATGTGTGGTAGAAGAGCCTCTTGATGTAGCTGCTCTGGAGCGGACATCCGGGTACCGGGGTTTATACCATGTGCTGCATGGCGCTTTATCTCCAGTTGAAGGAGTTGTACCAGAGGATCTGAAAATTAAGGAGCTGCTGGATCGCGTACAAAGGGGAGATATTAAGGAAGTAATTCTCGCTACCAATCCCAGCATGGAGGGCGATGCAACCGGCATGTATCTGCAGCAGCAGCTGGGGTCTTATGATCTTAAGGTCACTCGTTTGGCAAGAGGATTGCCGATGGGTGGAGATCTGGAGTATGCGGATCAGAACACTCTGCTGCGGGCACTGATGGGTCGGCAGGAAATGGAGTGACCAAGGGAAAATTTCACCAGTAAATTTTATCCAGATATCCCTTGACAAGGACAAGATATCCACTATAATGGCCTAAGTTTGACCCAAGTGATTTCGCCCAGAAAACGGCAAATCCATAAAATAGATAGACCGTAGGCCCCGCGCTGACGCGCAGCAATGCGCAGAAGCAAGACCGATGTCACAATAGTAGGAATCGGTGGGGTCTTTTGTTCTCTCTAAGAGAACTGCCCTTGACCCAAAGCAGCGGGGGTGGTAAAATTAAACCCGCTCTTAAAATAAGGGCCTTGAACCTTAACAGCTGAATAGTGATAGAAAGCCAAAACAGCAAAACAAATCTTTGAGATAGAACTTCGTAAACAATCCCACCTCGTTGTGGGATAATTTTTGCGGAGAGTTTGATCCTGGCTCAGGATGAACGCTGGCGGCGTGCCTAATACATGCAAGTCGAACGAAGATGTTCTTGTGTTCGCATGAGAGCTCTTAGTGGCGGACGGGTGAGTAACGCGTTGGTGACCTGCCCTAAAGAAGGGGACAACCTCGGGAAACTGAGGCTAATACCCTATGTGCTTCTAATGATTAGATGCTTTTGAAGTAAAGG
>JBARSJ010000270.1:0-4511 GCA_049644685.1 Anaerolineales bacterium | reverse complement strand
GCGGATATCGGACTTTGCTCTGCTGGCAATTGGCTGAAAATTATTTCAATCGTCCAGGACTTTACAGGTCATTGATTGAGTCGCGACCATCAAGAAATATAAGGCCCAAGGAAGTCGATCTATTGGCTCTTCTGGAAGCTGGCGAGCTGGATTATATTTTCATATACAGAAGTGTTGCTGAACAGCATCGTGGTTCTTATTTGGTGCTGCCGGATGAGATCAACCTGAAATCTGCTGCTTACGCTACTGTTTACCAAACGGCAAGTGTGGAACTCACCGGAACCAAACCTGGAGATAAAATTGTCCGTCGAGGAGCTCCTATGGTTTATGGAATCACTATCCCTAAATCAACTCGATTCCCCCAATGGGCTGCTCGGTTTGTTGCATACATTCTCGGTCCTGAAGGACAGCGGATAATGAAAGCCAACGGGCAGGACGAACTCGTGCCGGCTCGAGTAGATCATTATGAAGCGCTCCCTGAATTGCTCAAACCGCTGGTCATGAAATAAGATCATGAAGCTTAAGATATTATTTTCCACTCTGGGTACTCTGCTGATTCTTTTTATAATTGTTCCCCTGTTTCGGATGCTTTTCACGACAGATCCTACTGAGCTTGCCATGACAGCGGTGGAGCCAGAGGTGGTGGCTTCGATTCTGCTGACTCTGCGAGCATCTTTATGGGCAACAATTTTTGCTTTTTTTCTGGGGATTCCCTTGGCATTCACTCTGGCCCGGACTCATTTTGTAGGCAAAAAGATCATTGAAGGACTTATCGATATCCCTGTAATCATTCCACATACTGCTGCGGGCATTGCCTTATTAATGGTGTGGGGAAGGCATTCTCTGTTTACACGGTTGACCGGAATATCTGTGATTGGAACTGAAGCAGCAGTATCTATTGGGATGTTTTTTGTGTCTGTTCCTTTTCTTGTCAATAGTGCCAAAGAAGCTTTCCGTCTTATTGATGTTCGTTTTGAAAAAACAGCGGTTTCTTTGGGTGCATCTCCCTGGCAATCATTCAGGACAGTAAGTCTTCCTATGGCAAAAAAGGCTATAATTTCAGGCGGTATTATGATGTGGGCCAGGGGTATTTCTGAATTCGGAGCAGTGGTAGTGCTTGCTTATCATCCTATGACGGCGCCGGTTTTGATCTTTGAGCGTTTTCAGAATTTCGGATTAAAATATGCGACTCCTGTAACAGTGTTACTGATTTTGATCAGCCTTCTCATTTTCATTTCCCTTCGTTTTCTGGAGGATCGGTAATGATCAATCTGAAAAATGTTGGGAAAAAATATCCGGATTTTCAATTAATCGATATCAATTTGCAGATTCAAAAGGGAGAATATTTCGTGGTTCTGGGACCCAGCGGATCTGGGAAGACACTTCTACTAGAGATGATCGCTGGATTGACTAAGCCAGATTCCGGCCAGATAAATGGGCTGAAAGATTTGAGATTTGGATTGATCTACCAGGATTACATGCTCTTCCCCCATCTGAATGTGGCTCAAAATATTGGATATGGTTTGCGAATAGCCAAAGAGAACAAGACTCAAATACACTCATCTGTAGAAAGAATATCGAGAGATTTGGGAATTTCTAATTTACTGAGCAGGTCTGTTCAAACCCTGTCGGGAGGAGAAAAACAAAGAGTTGCCATAGCCAGGGCCATGGTATTGGCCCCTGATATCTACTTGTTTGATGAACCCACGGCAGCCTTGGATCTGAGTACACGGATCCAAACACAAAATCTATTTTTAAAACTGCGGAAAGAGCACCAACCGACCATTGTTCATGTCACTCACGATTTTGAGGAAGCTCTAGCACTGGGAGATCGAATAGCGCTAATCCTGGACGGCCGGATTGTCCAGGTCGATAGAGCTGAGAAGATTTTCAGTAATCCAGCTACAAAATCAGCAGCAGATTTTTTAGGATATAAGAACGTTTTCTCAGGAGAAATAAAAAATTACAGAATGGTGCTTGATGGAGTCGAGATTACAACCTTGGTGCCTCAAGCAGCTAAGTCTTATGTAGCTATCCGATCGATGGATATCATCCTTTCACGAGAGAGGATTTTGTCATCTGCTCGTAATTCCTTCTCTGGCGAAGTTCTCAAGGTGATTAACCGGACAAACTATGTTGAGGTGATTCTGGATGTCGGAGTGCTTATTCATGTTGACATTACAAATCAATCCTGCCGGGAGATGAATATACGTGAAAAAAGCCGTCTCTGGGCTACATTCAAAACGGCTGCCGTTAAAGTTTTTGAACATTGAAGGAGAATAAGATGATATCAGTTGAAGAAGCGGAACAAATCCTTACAGCCATACCGGTTGAACCGGCGATCGAAGAAGTTTCCATACATGTGGCCCTGAATCGTATCCTGGCCCAGGATATCGAGTCAAAGATCGAGATGCCGCCCTTTGACAAATCTGCAATGGACGGATTCGCAATTGCCTCATCGGATGAGTCAGAACAGTTTCAAATTGTTGAGATCATTCCAGCGGGAACTTTTCCCATCCAACATTTAAAGAAAGGAGAATGTGCCAAGATCATGACCGGAGGAGTAATACCTAAAGGAGCGGACCGGGTGATCAAAAAAGAGGTAACAATTGAAAAAAATGGATTTATGAAGTTGACCGGGGACGATCCCAACCGCAATATTTGTTTCAAAGGCGAGGATGTTAGGGTTGGGGACGTGGTCTTAAAAAGAGGCGTGAAAATCAGAGCCGCTGAACTTGGGCTGATAGCTTCATTGGGGCTTGAAAAACTAAATCTGTACCGAAAGCCTGTAGTTGGTATTTTGGCTACTGGTTCGGAGCTTGTCGATCCGGGGAGGCCTCTATCACCAGGCAAAATCTATGACAGCAATTCCTATTCTTTGGCTGCCCAAGTTAAGGAAATGGGAGCGATAGCTAGGTCCGCTGGGATTGTAAGTGATAGCAAAAAAAACATTAAAGAAAGGATTGATGAACTGCTTATTTCCTGTGATCTAGTTTTGCTTTCCGGTGGAGTTTCCATGGGTGATTTCGATTATGTTCCTTCAATTCTGAAGGAGCTCGGTTTTTTTCTGCATTTTCAAAGTGTCTCAATTAAGCCGGGAAAGCCATCGGTGTTTGCATCCAGGGGGATGGATGTGATTTTCGGGGTTCCAGGGAATCCTGTCTCCACGTTTGTTATATTCGAGATATTTATAAAACCACTCCTATTTCATATGATGGGGCATAAATATGTACCCAATATATTGCCTGGTATATTAGAATCAGGTTTGAGTCGAAAAAACGCAGAAAGATCAGCCTTCTTCCCGGTGTGTTTTAACCGTGGTTCTGTCCAACCTTTATCTTATCATGGATCTGCCCATATTCACGCCTTAACCCGAGCAAACGCACTGGCCTATATGCCCAAGGGGGAAAAAGAGTTGCCAAGTGGGAGTACGGTGAATGTACGATCGATTTCATAGACAAATCACCTATATCCGAATTGCGGTCACAGACCGGTGTAATCTGCGTTGTACCTATTGTATGCCTTCCCATGGTGTCCCGCTGAAATCACGGCATCGCATCCTCTCTTATGAAAGCATTGTCAGAATCATTCAAGAAGCCACAAAACTGGGAATCTCTAAAGTTCGTCTTACTGGCGGGGAACCACTTGTCCGGAAGAATATTGATAGGCTCGTCAAGGAGATCCGGTCAGTGACAGACGTAAAGGAATTGACCCTTACTACCAATGGTGTTTTGTTGGATTCTTCAGCTGAAAAACTGAAACGGGCTGGGCTTGATAGACTGAATATCTCGCTGGACACCCTGACTCCTCAGAAATACCACACTCTCACTAGAGGCGGCGATCTTGACCGAGTTATGCACGGAATTGATGCCGCGCAACGAGTTGGATTTCAAAACACAAAACTAAATATGGTATTAATTCCAGGCTTTAATGATCAAGAAGTGGAAAAAATGATTGAATTTTGCCGGAAACACAAATTGGTTCTTCAACGTATCAATCACTATTCTCTCAGTAACTACTCAGCGATGAACCAAAAATACAAAACTGAGCGCCCGCTCTCTTGTGAGCAATGTAATCGTATCCGCCTAACTGCAGATGGGAACCTAAAACCCTGCCTTTTTTCCGATCTGGAATTTCCAGTCGACCTGAATAATATTGCTGAAAGCTTGCGAAAAGCCATTTTGAATAAATCCGAAAATGGCAAGCAGTGTACTTCCAGAGGAATCTGGGAGATAGGGGGCTAGTATGAAGTTTACACATGTAACAGAGACTGGAGCAGCCTGTATGGTTGATGTGTCAGGAAAGATGGTCACGCACAGAGAAGCCACGGCTTCAGGCAAAATCCGTCTTCAACCGCACACCGTGGAACTCATCAAAAAGCAGTTGATAAAAAAAGGAGATGTCTTGGCTGTCGCCCGAGTGGCTGCCATCAATGGTGCAAAAGATACCTCCCGCCTCATCCCTCTCTGCCATAATATTCCTCTCAATCTTGTTGAAATTTGGTTTTCCCT